>JAIRZE010000099.1 GCA_031267375.1 Rickettsiales bacterium
ACCCAATCAAGACATTCTTATATCAAATATCGTTCTTCGCGAAGCCCAGGACAGTTCTGCCATAGAAAATATATTTACTACATCCGATGTTCTTTATAAAGCCGACATAACACCGGAAAGTCAATTGGATTCTAATACGAAAGAGGTTCGCAGTTATAACGCGGCTTTATGGTTCGGTATGAAATTAATCGCCAGCAAACCGCTTTCAACAAGTGTTTTTGAAGCGATAGTTCAGAAAATAAAATCCAATACCGCCGGAATTCGTACAACCCCGGGAACTAAAATAATAAATCAGACGACGGGCGAAGCTGTTCATATCCCGCCCCAGACAGAAAGCGAGATTCGTAATAAACTGAAAAATCTGGAAGATTTTCTGTATCTGCCAGAATACTCTGAGATAGATGCCATAATAAAAATGGCTGTTATGCATTATCAGTTTGAAGCGATACATCCGTTCAGCGACGGAAACGGGCGCACGGGCAGAATAATAAACATTCTGTGGTTGGTGCAAGAAAAGCTTTTGGATCGGCCCATATTATTTTTGTCCGGCTATTTTCTGCGCAACAGAAACGATTATTATAAAAAATTAGCGAAAATTACCAGCGAAGGCGATTGGGAGGGCTGGATTATTTATATATTGAACGGTGTTATAGAAACTTCGCGAAATACTTGCGAACTGATAGATAAAATTATAAAGCTGAGAGAAAGATATCAAAACGAAATACAAAAATATTTTCCGAAAATATATTCGTTTGATTTGATTGATTCTATGTTTATGACGCCATATTTCAGACTTTCTGATTTTTCTGGCAATATGAAAACTATCGGTGAACATACAGCATCTAAATATCTTCATTTATTGTCAGAACCGTATCAGCGCGAAGACGGAACCACTGGGCAAGTCTTGCAGATGTATCGCCAGGGCCGCGAAAATATCTATTTTAATAAAGATTTATTTGAGGCTCTCAGCGGGTCAATATAGTTTTCTATTGCCAAGAATATTGTTTTCAGATACACTTCCACCAAGAGAGAGTAATAAACATACTTTTGCGAAAGCAAAAAAGGAAGCAATATGAGAACATCCTCTCGCACCGACGGTTATAGCAAGACAACCTTGCAAAAACCAACCAACGAATTTCCAATCCTGATAAAAAAAGCCACAAACCGCGAAAACGGTGCAGTTTCCTTTTCCGCCGCTTTTGAAAAAAATGGCAAGCATATACAATTATTCAAATCAGCAGGACCGATTGATAAAATCGCTCAGCTTGGCAAATCCTTTGTCATTCTGCGCAAGAAAAGCAACAAAGGAAAATATGTTCTGATGCTGGTGGATCTTAACAATGGCAATATGCCGTTCAAGCACGGCGCATCTCGCATAGGATATGACTTTAACGAGAACAAGCTTTATATAACCCCGCTGAACATCAATGGCGAAGAGCGGCCCGGAATTACAGAGCTTTTCAATCTGTCCGGAAAGAATGTGATTGAAACCATTCAATCAAAATATTATGAATGGCCGGCCAAATTAAAGATTTGGCGCGCAAGCGAAAATCCCGCGCAAGTTGCGGAAAACACCGCCCAGGATACGAAAGATCTGGAACCTGTTGCACCTGCGCAAGATGCTGTGCTGGCGCCGGAAGCCACGCCCGCTGCAAAAGAAAATGTTGCGCTGGATTCCGCTGATTCTGCGCAAATCCTGAGCGAACTGTTTGCGCAAATCTTAAAGACTGCGTCGCCATTTATTGAAACAATTTGCGATATAATCGCGGACAAAGTTGCAGCAAAAATTAATAATAGCGTAAAAACAACAGGTTATACCCCCCCCCAAGAATCATCTTCAAGTATTGAAGTCCCAGCGCCGGAAATCCGGCCCGTTGAAGTCAAAGAAGTCGTCAAAGAGCCCGTCGTCGTCGCGCAAAAAGATTCAGACCAAAAGCAAATCTATACATCCAGAAATTCTGATCAAGATTTATACAACCTTAGCATAGCGCAGTTGCAAGCAAAGCTTTACGGGTTGCGCAATTATTGCAAGAAAAACGGAATGATCTTGGATAAAGAGCTGGAAGCTCGGCTGACAGCGGCACTGAAAGCAAAGCGTATCGCAGAAAAAGCCGCGAAAATTCCAACAGCAAAACCGGTCATAGTTGAAAAGCCGGAAGAACCAAAAGCAGCCGTTGTCCCCGTATTTACAGAGGCTGTTTACGAGAAAGAGCTGGAAGAACTGACCGGCGCGCCGGCCCCGGTTGATATTCAAGAAGTCGCGCAAACACCGGTTCCTGTTGCGGAAATCACACCAGCAGCGGCGCCTGTCGCTGCAAAAGTTGCGCCTGTTGAAAATTCTGCGACAGTCAAAAAAATCTTGCACGCGGCAAACTTTTCGGATGTTTCCATAGACGGCGTCATAGTCTTGAAAGATGTGTATGATGTTGATATGAAATTGTTGTTTGATGGAAAATTGCTGGATGTGAAGTTTGAAGATGTGCGCGCCCAAAAAGTGATAAAGGGAGAGCATAAATTATTCACCGGCGACGGCAAGCCGTATAAAAACACTCTGATGCAGAATTATCGCTTGAAGAGCATCAATTATAATCCACATTTGGGAAGATTGGTTGTGTATCCGGACGCGCCGGGCAGTATGCAAGTTTATGTTGAAATGAAAGATATTGCGGCCAGCCGGACTATGATTATGGAAACTCAGAATCAGTTGTAAACTATGGAGCGCGGGCGTCCCTGTCCGCCCAGAAATATTCAATTTTTTTAGCGGGCGGGGACGCCCGCGCTCCATAAATAACTTGACAATACGAAAATCTGTCTTATAATTTGTTTGCATACAACCACCTGAGAGAGGATTTTGTAGGCACGGGCGGAGAATAAAAATGAAAAAATTGTTAATCGTATCTGCTGTTGCAATGTGCGCGTCCGGCGCGGCATTTGCTTCCGACTATATCCCGCAAGAAACTTCTGCGGAAGTTTACACAAAAAACTATTACAAAAAGACTGTCGCTGATTGCAATGCGTCCAGCATTCGTCGCGAATTGGACAAGGCGACCGCTTATGGCCGCGCCGTTGTGACCGTCATTGAATGCGAAGCCGCCCCAAAACCGGCCCCGCGCAAAGCTGTGCAGATTGCGGCCCCTGCGTGCAATGACTGCAATCCGGAATTTGAAGTTGTTACAAACCGCAAATACTTTGTAAAAGAAACCCGCGAAGTGTTCAAGCCCGTGGTCAGCTATGTTTCTGCCGGCGCGTACACCACCACCCGCGAAGTTTGCGGCAATGAATTCTGCGGGCGCTGATATGATGCCTGGCAGAAATCTTTTTGAAAATCTGGAAAATTGCCTGCTGCGCTTGGAAAGCAAATATAGTTTGGCAATCGCTTTGTATTCTTATCTGAGTACTCTGGCGAAAAGCGGCGATCTGGGAAATGACGAATTTCTGGATAGGTATATAGAAGTCGTCGCGGCCGACAAAGCGATTAAAAAGCTGGAATCCGCCGGGAAAATTATTTCCACGGATTTTTCAAAATATCCAGAGCAAGTTCAACTTGCAGCCGACAAAGCATTAACTGGCGGCAAGAAGTATTATCTCGCGCGCGAGAGCTATTCCAGGGCTTTGAATAAAAAAGATATAACCAGAATTCTGGCCTTGAAAGAAAAGTTTGCAAAAAGTTTTCAGTAAAAATTAAACTCGGTGCAAATTCCCCTTCCCTGTGGGAAGGGGATTTTTCACCGAGTTTATTTCACAAAATTGTGTCAGCAATTTTTCTTTTTTATTTATTGACCTGGACGGCCGTTAGTTCTATATTCCGTTCGGGAAGAAAAAAAGGAGTCTTCTATGAAAAAAATAGTAATTTTTGGTTTGACAGCAATAATCGCTACCACCTCTGCGAATGCCGGATTTTGGGACAAATTGGGCTTTGGCAAAAAAAACGAGGCGCCAGCCGCGACCCAGCCTGCGCCGACTGTTTCTGATCACATAGATGCGGCTGTTGAAAAAGCAGATACTGCGGCCGCCAGCGTTGATGCCGCCGCGACAGATGCCATTGCCGCAAAAGATCAAAAGAAAGAAGAAATAAAGGCGAAAGTGCAAGAGCATAAAGATTCTGTAAATGCAAAGAAAGCGGAATTAAAGGCCCAGCACGCGGAAGTGAAAGCCGCCGGAAAAGAAGCAAAGGACACCGCGAAGCAAACCGGGGACGATTTGAAAGAAACCGGCAAGAGCATCAAGGAAGCATTCAAGAAATAAGAATCCGGCGAAAGCCGGATTTTAATTAGCAATTGCAATTATCAATTTTGTGCAAATAAAACTCGGTCTAAATTCCCCTTCCCAAAGGGAAGGGGTGCCCCCGCAGGGGGCGGGGTAGGGGTCATAAAAACAAATTATGTATGATTTTTACCCCTACCCCGTCGGGCTTCGCCCGCCACCCCTTCCCTTTGGGAAGGGGAATTTTCACCGAGCTTTAACTATTCACTATTCACTATTTTCTCCTTTACCCGGCGGCGTCATAAATGTTATAATTATAGAACAAGGAAGGGGTTTTTAATGAAACACCGCAATTTTGGCGAGATTTTCAAGAATGCCGCAGGCACGGTATTCCTTTTGGCCGCCGCATTTTTTGTGTGCTCTACGCTGGTTTCTATGCGCGCGGTTTTGGCCGATCCCGTCGCCGGGGTGCAATATTCGGAAACCGCTAATGCTCCGCAATCGCCGCGCGCCGGCACCACCGCCGCGTCCCCGCGCGGGGGCCGCGGAAATGCAAATGCTGCGAATAATTCGGCCCGCACCGGCGGCGCTGTTGCGACTGCGCCGCGTACTGTCGCGGGCCGCGGTACTGCATCGCGCGGAACGGCTGGGCAGACAGGCACTGCGCGTACTGTCGTGCAAAGATCTGGTGCCGGCGTTGCGCGCACTGCGTCCGGCGGCCGTACGGTTGCGGCTCGCACCGGTATGATCGGTACGGTTGGAACCGGCACGCGCGTTGCATTGCGCGGCGATGCAATACGCGCAAGCACAGGAATTTCCACAAGCAATTCATATCTTGCCGGCAAACTTTACACTGGAAATTATTCAAACATAATTGATTCCACAACGGGCTTGATTTCCGCAGATGCTTATAATAATTGTTTAGAGGGTTATTATACTTGTATGGATGAAATCTGCACCGTCCGCAATGCGGCCCAGCGGCGCTGCGCTTGCGCCGGGCGCGTGAAAGCTTTTGCCGAGGCTGAAAAGAAACTGGAATCTGCGAATGAAGAATTGATAAAAGTCGCAGGCGACCTGGCCCTGCTGATCGCGACCAAGGGCAAGGACATCAGCGCGGCATTTCAGTTGACCGAGGCCGAGCAGGTTCTGAACTGCGTTTCCTGGCAGGAAGCTTACAAGCAGGGTACTTGGACCCACGGATCCGAGGATTCGGAAGCCTATAAATGGTGCACCAGCCACGGGATTTACACAAATGCCGATACTTGCGCAAAGCCTGACTATTGCAAATCAACGGGTACAGGATCTAATAATTTTGGATTTGATATAGACAATTTGAACAGCAACAGCAGTGATATTTTGGCATCGTTGAAATCTTGGGCGGACGCGAAAGACAAGACCCTGACGATCACAGAAAATAATAGCGACGCGCTGGATATGTCTTTTGCAAATATGGTTAATGTTGTGGGTGGGCTGAGCCTGAATTCAAATCTTGCAAATTCCCAGATAAAGGATTCCTTGGCGGAAACCTGGGGCTATGAATTGTTTGAATACGCGCATAACAATGTCTGCAACCGCGTTCTGGATTCCTGCTTTAACGGAATTTACGAAGCCTGCGGCACGCCTTCCGGCGGCAGTGCGAATATTCGCCCGTGTAGCAACGGCAGCACCGTGTGCCCGTACAATTACAACAGCTATATCAGTGTAAATACCAGCAGCGGCGATTATCAGCTGAACTTTGTATCGCCGAAAAGCGGGACAAACAGCAACAGCGCAACCTGCTATGGATACACGACCACGAATGGCGATCCGTATCAGACTTTGCGCGGACCGGTCGCGGACGCGCGCCGCAGCATCTTGCAGAAATACGCATTGGATGCGAACGCCGATTGCGATGCGTACGGGGAACAGCTGCGTACCACGGCCCAGAATGTAGGGTATCAAAAAGTCGCGGCCCAGCAGGCTTTGCAGAAAAAGCGTTTGGAATTTGCCCAGGCCGAAGAAAATGCGAAAGTGTCGGATTCTGTCAGCGCAAAGACTAATTTCAGCACCTGTCTGTCTGAAATCATAGACTGCTATACATCCAACGAATCTCAATCGGGTTGGAGTACCACGCGCATCAAAACTTACTGCGCCCAGGTTGCGAATATACCGACTTGCTATGAACAAATGGTCTGCAACCCCAGCAATTCTATTATCGCGGCGGTTATAGATGTTGTGGACAGCACAAATTGCGCGGATGATGTTGCGAACAAGACCAGCACTTGCCGGAATGTCGTGCACTTGAACGAAATCCTGAATGGCGTTGCAAAGGGAACTTATGCCACCAGCCCTGCGGCCGGAGATTCCGCACAGCTGCGCGAAGCTTGCTTGAAACAGGCGGGCGTGGAAGATGTCAGAAACTGGTGCAAACCGCCGGCGAATGCATCGGCATATACGGACAAGTGCGTTGCGACGGCTTGCAACAGCGGATATAATTTAAGCAACGGCGTATGCGTATCGCAATAAAAAAGCGGCCAAATGGCCGCTTTTTATAAGAGCGAAGATAGAAGAGCGGAGAGCGAAGATATTAAGCTCGGAGCAAATTCCCCTCCTATGGAGGGGTGGCCGCGGAGCGGCCGGGGTAGGGGTCATAAAAGCAAACTATGTCTGATTCTTACCCCTACCCCGTCCGGCTTCGCCGTCCACCCCTTCCCGGTGGGAAGGGGAATTTAGACCGAGCTTTTTTCACTCTCGTATTCTTTCACTTTTTAACTTTTTCATTCTTTCACTAAAAATCGCGAAGCGATTTTTTTTATTCCGCGATCACGAAATGCTATTGTCAAAATCTGATCTCCGCCAGCGGCGCCGCTTTCTTCTATCACCACCCCGCGGCCGAATTCCGAATGCGACACCATTTTGCCAACCACTCGGGACGCGTGCCCCCCCCGTAGGGAGTGGGCTGTCCGCGATAGCGGACTGGGGGGGCTTTTGCAATTGAATTCAGCCCCCCCCCAGTCGCCTCTGGCGACAGCCCCCTCCCTACGGGGGGGGCAAGTACTCCGAGCATCTTCATCCCCTTGCACAAATCTGTCGTCAATTTCCCCAATAAAGCGCGACGGGTTGTTCTTCTTCCAATCGCCATACAGCATTCGCGACAAGGCCCGCGTTATCACGCACCGCCGCTTTGCCCGCGTTATCGCGACATAGGCCAAACGCCGTTCTTCTTCCAATCCGCCGCCGCCCGCGCTGGGGTCGTTTTTTGATCGCTCATTCGGGAAAATGCCTTCTTCCCAGGCGGGCAGAAATACGGTATCAAATTCCAGACCTTTGGCCGCGTGAATAGTCATAATTGAAACGGAATCAGTATCTTCTATCTGCCGGTCTTCTGCGCCGTCATCCGCCACCATCAGGCTGGCGTTTTCCAAAAATTCATCCAATGAATCGTACTTTTCAATTGTGCCGCTTATCAATTCGTAAATATTTTTCACCCGGTCTTCGGCCGTGTCGTCATCCGCCGCATCCGTCCACATTTTGATATAGCCGGAATTTTCCAGTACTTGCCGCGCCGCGTCCGACGGAGTTCTGGCGTCCCACTCAAAATCAAAAGCTTTCAGAAATTCATCCGCAGCGGCGCGCTGCTTTGGCTTTAATGGAAATTCGCGCAACGCCGCGAATAAAGGCAATCCGCGCATCGCGGCAAATTTTCGCAATTCGCCGATTGCTTTGTCGCCGAATCCGCGGCGCGGCTTTCCGATTATGCGCAAGAAAGACAAGTCGTCAAAGTTATGCGCCAGCAAGCGGATATATGCGATAGAGTCTTTGATTTCCGCGCGGTCATAGAATTTCTGAGCGCCGACCAGCCGATAAGCGATACCGCGCTTTATAAATTCGTCTTCAAACTTTTTGGAAAGGGACCCCGCGCGAATCAGGATTGCAAAGTCGGAAAGTTTTTTATTTTTGTCGCGAGTGATTGCATTTGCAATAAATTCCGCTTCGGCATAATCTGAATCCAGCACGCGCACGCGCACCGGCTCTCCGCTGCCCAGCTCTGACTTTAATTCTTTATCTTTTCCCAGCCGGCCGGAATTATGCCGGATCAAAGAATTCGCCGCACCCAATATATTGTTAGTGCTGCGATAGTTCGTATCAACAATTATAATAACAGTCGGATTTTTTCCGAATGCCAAAATATTATTCAATTCCGCGCCGCGCCAAGAATAAATAGACTGGTCATCATCGCCTACGAAAAATGAATGCGCGCCGCCCGCAGTCAGTTGAGTGATAAATTCATATTGAATATTATTTGTATCTTGAAACTCATCAACCAGAATATGTTTGAATTGCGAGCGATATTTTTCCAAAACTTTGGGTTCTGACTTGAATAATTCCAAAGTCTTGCCGATTAAATCGCCGAAATCCATAGCGTTCAATCGCGCCAATTCCGCATTGTATGCTTCCAAAATTACCATAAAATTTTCATTGCCGGATCGCCGTCTGGTATCTTTGAAAAAAGAAATATGCTCTGCCCAATTTCCGGCGTCGTATTTGTCTTTGTCCAGATTCAGAGTTTCAAAAACGGTTTTCAGGACTTTTTTTTGCTCGTCCTCGCCGAAAATCAGAAAGTCATAATTGCGGCCCAGAATACGGTATTCGCGCCGCAGAATTTTCAAGCATATTCCGTGGAAGGTTCCAATCCAATCAAAGGACAAATGGACAGAAGGACAAATGGACATTTTGTTTTGCTCCTGTCCATCTGTCCTTTTGTCCTTTTGTCCATTTGAAATGCGTTCTTTCATCTCCTTTGCGGCTTTGTTTGTGAATGTCAGCGCCAAGATGTTCCAAGGCCGCAAGTCTGGATTCGTACTCAGCAGATATGCAAAGCGCCGCGTTAAAACCGTGGTTTTTCCAGTGCCCGCGCCGGACAGCACCAGAACGGCCGATTTTGTCGTCGTGACGGCTTCCCTTTGGGCCGGATTAAGATTTTGCAATATGTCGTTCATAACACCAGTTGTCAGTGGTTAGTGGTCAGTTGTTAGTGATTGTATTTTATCTTTTATTGTTTTACAATAAAAATACTGACCACTAACCACTAACAACTGACCACTAGCTATGAGAACAATCTGCTTTGATTTAGAGACCACCGGCTTTGAATATGCGCGCGGCGACCGCGTCATTGAAATCGCCGCCGTGGAATTAATTGACAACAAAATTACCGGCAACAATTTTCACGAATACATAAATCCGGACGGCAAGATTATCCCGCAATCCGCATATATGGTGCACAAGCTTTCCAACGAATTTTTGTCGGACAAGCCTAAATTTGCAGCAATCGCGCAAAAGTTTCTGGACTTTTGCGGCGATTCTCCGATTGTCGCGCATAACGGAATTGATTTTGACTTTCCTTTTGTTAATTACGAGCTGGGACAGCTGGGCTTGCCACAAATCCCGCGCGAGCAGCAGCGCGATACCCTGGTCATAGCGCGGCATAAAGTCTTTGGGCCAAAAGAATATACCTTGGACGCACTGGCAAAATGGTTCGGAGTATCATTGGCGACGCGCAGTGAATCCCACGGAGCGTTAATAGACGCAGAAATTCTGGCCAATGTTTATATAGAATTGGAAAACGCGGCCCCTGCGCGGGAAATGGCGGAAATAATCGCGGAACAGCATAGTGCGTTTCTGGCGCATCCGAAAGCGGGCGCAGATTTTCCTGTTCGGTCCTGGACCGCAACTCCGGAAGAATTGGCCGCGCACGAAGCGTTTATGGCCGGGATAAAGGGATAGTTTTTTTATTACACTCTGTTATATTATAAAATTCAGCACCTTTTGACAAGGCGAAGCCTTGTCATTGCGGTTGCGGCCTACGCCGCAATGACAAACCAGGTCCGCAACAGGGCTAAGAAATTACAATGTTTTTTATTAGCTCGCTATCGCTCGCACTGCAAAGCCCTATTGCGGCCTGCGCCGCAATGACAAAACTACTTCATAGTTTTGTAAAAAATTGACTTAAATAAATAAGGATGTTATTATGTACACATATTAAGGGCGAGGCACTGCTGCATAGCGGAGCTGACGCCCTTATTTTTTTACAGAGATGAGGCGCTACCGAAGGCGGAGCTGATATCTCTGTTTCTATTTATACTAAACACTAACTTGTTGGGCAGTTGCCGTTGTTGTCGCTCATTTTACCCGGATAAGTACATTCGCAAAATGCGCCAGAGCCACTTGGCGCCGTCGCCGCAAATATTTCTGTTATAGTTGACGAGCCAACGCGTATAGCCGTGGCTTGCGGATTATATGTTGCGTTAACCCCGCAAGAAATCGTTTTGCATTCATTGCTGAGCCACTTTGTTCCTGTTGGGCAGGTGGTGCATAGCCCGCTTGCATTCCTATACGGAGTATTCGCATCGCAGGTTTTCAAGCAGCTGGTGCCAAATGGTTCATACCCTGTATTGCATTGGCATTGATTATTTATCATATTAGTGAAAGTGAATCCGTCTGATGAAACCGTGCAGATGTTGCCGCTGACAGAACAAGTGTTGCCGGTTCCGCTTGCACTGCAAGCACCAGTGGATACGGTATAATTGCAGACAATTCCACCAGTTGTGCAAGTTCTCTGTGTAGTTCCAGAGCCAAGGGTGCAAATTGATTTCGTCTTATCAACATATTGCGAATTTTCCGGACACAGCAAAGACTGATAGAACATTTCGGATATCGCGTTTATGTATTTATCGTTTTGCGTATTGCCGGTTGCGTTGCTGGGCAATCCGTCCTTGAACACCGCATACGCGCAGGTCAATGATACATTATAGCACGCCCCGCGCATAACATTATACACATTATTCGTATTCGCAGTATTGGACCAGCTGTTAACTTGCGAAACCTGCTGATTATAGCACTGCGCTATGCCCGTCATACAACTGGAAGCATAATCCGAAATGATAGTATGCTGCGCCGCCTTGATATTCGTCATCGCCCGCTGCATATAATTCACCACAACATCGTTATACGGATTATACGCATTGTTCTGATAGCTGGTGCGCTGGCACTTGTCCAAGACCGCGCGGCACAGCCCGCCGTCCGTCGCCAGCTTGCCCATTCCGATCTTTTCCATCAGATACCGCATCACACAGCGGCCGTCTTTATTATCCCCGGATTTGCAGCTGTCCGTTGTCATAGGCGTGCTGCGCGCCGCCGCCAATGTCGTCGGATTAATATTCGCATTGTTATATGTTTCCATAAATTGGATGATGTCCGAAATATTCTGTCCCAATACGACTTCGCCGTTTTCGTCTATGTATCTTTTCGTCGGATCCAGGCATTTGAAATAATCGCCGCCGCACACCATTTCGTCTTTCATACAGGTATCCAGAGCGCCTATACAGCCCTTTGCATCATACTGATTTTTATTTTGCAGAACGGCCAGCCGCGCTTTTTGCAGCATTTGCCCGGCGCTGCGGACATTGGATTTTAACGACTCGTTCATTTTTGTCAGGCCCTGCTCGTACGCGATGCAGTCCTTGTCAATGGCCAGGTCGTAATTTCCGGTTATCTGGGTGCTGGTCGCGCCCACATTCTTGCACTGGGTCAGGACAGTATTGCACCGTTTTTTCGCCGCGTTATAAAGGTCTGTCCCGCGCAGGTTTGAAAATGATCCGCTGCTGTTGCCCAAAAAGTCCAGGCTGAACAAATCGGACGCGTCCGCCGAAAAGGTCAGGTCCATATCCAGGCCCGTTCCGGCGTCTGCGACAGATGCCGTGCTGGTTGGATTTTTAATCAGCTTTTCAATCGTGTCCAGCATATTGCGCGATTCAGTGTTATCTTTGGTGCCGGACAGTACTTCTTCCGCTTCGGTCGCGCTCATAATCGCGCGGATTTCGTCCGCGGACAGGCCGACATAGCGGATGCGCTGGGCGACTTCGTTCAATTGGCTGTTTGCTTCCTTTACCGCGGTTTCAACCTTGGCATATCTGGAAATATTGCCGCTGCAAGAGCATCGCTTTTGATTCGCGTCAATAACCGCGCAGAATTGATCCATACAGTCGTTGTATTGCGTCTGGCAGGACTTGTTCAGGTCGGCTGTGGCGTTCAAGCGCTCCATTGATTCACTGATAGATTCTTTTGAAATTGTTGCGGCGCGGGTTTGAACGGCGCGCGCGGATTCCGCGCCAAAGTTAGAGCCGGTCATAACGCCGGTATCGCCGATTGTCGCGCGGCCGCCGACCTCTGCCGTGGACGGCCGCAAGGACACCCCGGCGCGGCGCACATTGGCGGAATTATTTATGCTGGCGGCGGATGTGCGGGCGCTGCGTCCGACATTTCCGGCAACGGATTCCAAGCTTTCGCGATTTGCGGCATCTGCATTTGCGGCGCGTGAAATTGCGCTTCGTCCGATCGTCGGCGCAGTGGCGGCATTTCGTGAAACAGTGGCGGTTCTGGTGGTTGCAGGCTCTGAGATGTGGGGTTCGGCTTGTTCTGGCGCGGCGGCGGCTGGAATAGCGCGGGAAAATCCGGCGCGTCCGATAGATACAGGCGCGGCAGAATCATCGGCAATAACGGCGCCGATGCATAAAAGGGTTGCAAAAAAGCCCAGAAAAAACTTTTTCATTCTTTTGTAATTATATCATAAAAGCGAGTGCTGAAAAAGTAATAAAGTGATAAGGTGATATCGTTCGCGAAGCGAACGATATCACCTTATCACGAGTTCGCGCAGCGAACGATATCACCTTTTGCCTTGACTTTTGTAAAAAAAATGCTATTTTGTAGAAAGTTTTAGACAAAAGGGTTAA
>JAIRZE010000043.1 GCA_031267375.1 Rickettsiales bacterium
CAATTAGCAATTAGCAATTATGGCAAAGAGCCAGACAATAATGCGGTCGCTCTGCAATATATGTCCGCTTTGGAATACGAATTGTATGACGGCCTGAGAAAGCCCGGTATTTCCGTTCAGCGTGATTGCACCGATGTGGTCGTGATTCTGGTGCGCGACGCGATTATGGAATTGAATGTCGCGGAAATTTCCGATACCGGCGCGGATACTCTGAATAAAATGGCTAAAATTTTGCAAAAGTACGACGCGTCGTTCTTGGAATTGGCGGGTTATACGGATTCTATGCGGGACGGATCCGCGGCGCAGAAGCTGTCCTTTGATATGGCGGAAAGGGCGGCGGTGTTTTTGGCCAGTAAAAAGATAAATACGGCGCGTATGTTTATTGTCGGCCGCGGCGCGGCGCGTCCGATCGCGGCCCAGGACGATGTCGGTCGCCTGACCAACAGACGGATAGAGATAAGAATTTCCCCAGCACGGTAAAAAGGAGTAGGAATCAGGAGCAGGAACTAGGGGCAGAAGCAGGGACTTATTCTTTTTCGTATAGTCTGTATTCCGGAGTCTAGACTACGATAAAGAAAACCTAGGAACAGTTTCTTGTTCCTGCTCCTGATTCCTGCTCCTTGTTCCTGTCTTGACTAATTCATAATTTCGCGTTATGATTCCCGCAACCAAAAACAAAAGGAAGGCAAAAATGGTGCAGAAAAAAAATACCGCCGCAACAATAAACCCAGTTGCAAAAAACTATAAAAAAATCGGAATAATCGCCGCCGCCGTCGTTGTCGTCGCGGCCCTGGGATTCTGGGGCGTTTCCGCCTTGAACCGCAATGTTTCCGTCAGCCGCGCTTTGGCCGATGTATCGCCAGACGCAATAACCGGCGCGGACCTGCGCATAGCGGTCATTCGTATGGATGCAATTCAGAGCGACGCCGCGGTTTTGAAAAACTTGCGCAGCCAAAAAGAATCCTATGAAACAAAATTAAAGGACGAGCTGACACGCGAGCAGAAAGCCCTGGAAAAAGAAAAAACTGAAATTGAAAAATCCCAGGATGTGTTAAGCCGCGAAGCGCTGGCCCGCCGCGTTCAGGACTATCAAGCCCGCGTTGGAAAATTGCAGAATTCTTTGAACACCCGCGCCCAGGCGATAGAGCAGTCTTTTCAAAAAGCCCTTAACGAAATCCAGGCAAAGCATCTGGATCCGCTGGTCCAGGGGATTATTGAAAAGAAGAATCTGTCTTTGGTCATAGACGGCCGCTTTGCGCGCATTGGCAATAACGCCGACAAATTAGACATAACGAATGATGTTATCGGCGCGCTGAATAAAAAAGTATCCAGCGTTAAAATGGAAACCCCAAAAGGGTTCTAGAAAATAAAAACCGCGAAAGCGGTTTTTATTTTTCTCTCTTTTTTCTTATTCTCTTTTATGATATAATTCTGATTATGAAATTAAAATCACTGTTCACTGTTCATTGCTCATTGTTCATTGCGCTGGTGGCGGCGGTGCCGGCGCCGGCCTCTGAATGCGACGGTGATTTCTGCGACATAGGCTATCTGGAACAGCCAATTTCCGCCCCAAAAACAACCAAAAAGACAGAAATTATAAAACCGCAGCCGGCGCCCGAACTGGCCGGCGTTCGCCGCGATATTGAACAAATAGAATTTCAAATGGGCGCTTTGTCTTTATCGGATCCGACCCTGCCGCCGCTTTGGGACGGCAATCACAAGAAATACAAGTCCCCAGGTTTTGCAAAGACTGTTGACTGGCGGGACGGCGTGCCGCTTTGGGATGATTCCGTATCGCACTATCGCGACAAGGATTACAGCGATTTTTTTATGGATCCGCGCAGCTGGGCGGAACCCGAATTTTTCTTTGCCGCGCCGGTTGCGGAAGAAATTGACCTGGATACACAAAACGCAGTTGCTGATTTATTGGCCCCGCGCCGCCCGCGCGATAACTTATGGGGCGGTGGTCAGCCGGCCCGGACTTGCGCTGCGAATGCGGATAACATAGAAATCATAGACGGGGAATTGCCCTGCGGCACTGATGGCTATGGGCTGACGGCTATGGGGTACGAGGGTTGTCCTTTTGAAACCGCTGATGAGTGCGAAATTTGGAAGAAAAAGCCCCTGGTGCGGGAAACCGTTGCGCCGCGGGCAAAGAAAATCCGCGCCGAAAATATGGACGCCGTTATTGCGTTGGCGCGCAGCGGCGCGAACATAGACGCGAATACCGCGGCGGCCGCGCCATTGGTCGCGCGCTATAAGATGTTGATGAATTCGGCGCGCGCGTGCTGCACGGACGGAATGGCTTATGAACTTAAACGCGCCGGGGCAACCGACGGATTGGTTTATAAGTTCTTGGTTGATGATGCAAATTTTTATAACATAGGCACGCGCTGTCTGATGATGACCGATAGCGAATTGGATAAGAAATATCCGAATACGGCGACTGCGGCGGTGGCGGCGGATGTCCGCAACGGATGCCTGTGCCGTGGCCGGCAATGGTTTAACAATATGCTGGCGCCTTTTGGCGAAGTTTATGAAGCGGCGCCTGAATTTGCAAAAACGAAATTCAACTATACATATACGGACGGGTTGCAACGGGAAACCACGGTTTCAATAAACACCGATGTCCAGAATGTGCGCGCCCAGTTGGCGTTGTGCCCATAAAAATCCGCCGCAAGGCGGATTTTTAATTAGCAATGAGCATTTAGCAATTATCAATGGGCGGATAAAGCTCGGTGAAAGTTCCCCTCCTGTGGAGGGGTGTCCGCGAAGCGGACGGGGTGGTCTCTATTTTATTATTAAGAAATCAGAGACCACCCCGGCGGCTCCGCCGCCACCCCTCCACAGGAGGGGAATTTAGACCGAGCTTTTATTTTTCTTTTTTATCAAAAAAGAACGCGCCATTCGGCGCGTTTTATAATGCTTTTATACAAAAACTGGTACACATTAAACGGTGGTTTAATATGTACCAGTTTCTTATTTTTAATTTCCCATATTTTACCTGATTTCCTGTTTTTAATCAACAAAAAATGTCGTTCAAGGTGGTACATATTAAACCACCGTTTAATGTGTACCACTCGCAGGGCCAGGAAAAAACGCCAAACACCACATAAAACAGAGCTTTATCAAAATGAATAAATTTAAGAAATTTTCCAACATCAATTTCCGTTATTTCGGAAGTCTGCTTGCGTGTTTCTTTTTGCCGCATTCCGTTGTTTCGGCAAAAACTATTTATTGTTTTGATAGCTATGCCAGCGAAAATGGCGGCGCCACCCAAAATGGCATAAACGCTCTTGTTGGCAGCGTTATGGCCGGCACGGCAACAAGCACTTCTTCGGCAATCAGCAGCGACAGCGCCTGTTTGACATATTTTTCCGGATATAATTATTCAAGAAGAGTTTGGAAAGATACTACATACTATTGCGTCAGAAATAATGATTCATCTGTTCTGGCAAGTGATATCGCCACTTTTGGCACCACTGGTATCTTTGTAAAAAAACTTCCGTATAACTGCGATTCCGCGTGCCCGAATCGGTATGAGCAATATTCCAGTCCAACCTCTTGTCTGGCCCAGCAACTGACCAATGGCGCAAATAACTGCACTTGCGATGGTGCGATATATAACACAAACGGCACTGTCAGCGTCAGCTGTAATTTCACATACAACCAACCTGTATGCGATAAGAACTGTTATGGCTCTTACGCATCCGGATGCTATTCCTGTACGGAAAGCGGATTCAGCGACTATGGAGATAAAGCCCAAACCCTGTGTTATAAAACCGGCATCTTTACCGGCAGCGACACCACCGGAGCCTGGTCCACCGATATGGGCACAAACTTGTGTTTTTATTCATAATGATAAAAGTATCTGTAATCGTTCCTTGCTATAATGCTGAAAAGTGGCTGAACACCGCTATGCCTGTCTTGTGCGGACAAGTTTTGCAAGAAATAGAAATCATCTGCGTTGACGATGCCAGCACGGACAATACTTTTAACATCCTTGGCCAATGGGCCGAAAAAGATTCCAGAATAAAAATCATCCGGCACGATAAAAACAAAGGCAGCGGCGTTTCCCGCAACGACGGAATATCTGTCGCGCGCGGCGAATACATAGGACTGATGGATGCGGATGATACCGTTGACCTGGATTTTTTTGCAAAGCTTTACGATAACGCTATAAAGACAGACGCCGATGTGTCCGTGTCAAACCTGGATGTGGTGGATGTTCGCGGCCGCCATATCGGGCTTAAAATGCGCAGTATGCCGAATATAATGCGAAAGCCGGAAATATGGTTCTCTTATGTGTACACCGCGATTTACAAAGCGGACTTTATCCGGAAAAACAAGATAGCTTTCCTGGACACCAGCATTATGGACGACACTTATTTTGAATATGTGGTAAAGCTGACCCCCGGTGTGAAATGGTGTTTTTGCCCGACGGCATTTTATCATTACCTGCATAACGAAGATTCGGTCAGCAGGTTTTATATGCCCGAAGAAAAGATAGATGTCGTTGTTCGCGCGATTGGGGAAATAGCGGACTTGATGAATTCTTCAAAAGTTCCGGAAGCTATATACATTCAAAGCTATCTGTCTTTTTTCAGGCATATAACTTCATCGCATATGGAAAAAAGCCAGGCCGATTCCGCGCGCAAAAAAATAGCCGGCGCGATACTGAGCCTTTACGACAAATTCAAGCGCAAAGAAATAATCAGGCGCCAGTTTCAGCTTTTATTTCCATATCTGCAATCCCGCGATATTGGCGGCTTGATCCATCAGATTGATTACCTGTCTCACCACGAAGTCATAACGTTGGGATTGGGGCGCGAGAAGTTCGTGCTTTATAAAATAGTCCGCTGGATTGGAATCCGCAGGGATTATCTGTTCGGAAAAATCCCGCTGTTCTTTTATTCGCGGAAAATAGAAACCCGGTTTGAAGTCGCCTGAACAAAATATGAACAAGAAAAAATTATATCTTGCGGGACTTATGGCTTTGGGATTTATGCCGTCCGGCAAAGCGCAAAGCACCAACATAGATTCAATAACAAATCTTCCGACAAAACAATTTCTGAATTATATGATAGCCGCGGCCGGGCGCGAAACAAAAATAGAAATAGACACGATTTTCATAAACTCTGAAAAATCCGTGAAAGAAAATATTTCTGAATTAACATATATGGGCGGATTTTTCGGATCTGCGAATATAATAAAAATTCCATATTATCTGGTGGATTTATCCGCGGATTTCGGCAAGTACGATGCCGCCCGCGTTGAATCTGTTTTCAATGCATACAATGCAGAGGCCGCGCTGAGATTAATTCACGAAAAGCGGCACGCAATGTTCTTTGCACTATTGAACAAAGCGGCTGTTTCGTTTGAAGATTTGCAACGCGCCGTCGTGTATGACGAGATTCAGGCCTATTTCGCGGAAATGCTGGAAAAAAGAAAAATACTGAAAGAAACAGGCCTTGTTCCAAAGGCATTTCCGCTTGCCGCTATGTCGTTTTCCGGACATCTGGACGGCGATACTAGTTTATTCAATACCGCGAACTTTTTTCAGATACAAGATGCGAATGCCGACAAGTTGAAAAAGCTGATGAATAAAAAATGGCCGGAATCATTCATAAGCTATATAAACTTTCTGATGAATCAAAAAGAAATTCCGGACACGGTTTCCGAAGAAGAAAAACAGATTATTTTGAAAGCAATCCAAGATCATTTGTGGAAGACTAAAAGCGAGTATATGGAAAATATGCCGGCTATAATAAAGAATCAAATCGTGCGGTCTTATTCCGCAAGAAAAAGCGCAAATAAAATAAGCTTTGGCGATGTTTTGGAACAGTGTTTTGATTTCGGAACGATAAAAATACGAATTGATGAGGTGGAAAATTTTGCGGATAAATTTATAAATCATCCTGATTTTCAAAAAGAGTGCCAGATTCTGGGCGATGAAATGCAACCGCTTATCAGCCAGTTGAAATCAAATTCAAGATAACTCTGACAGCTAAAATAAAATTGCGTGGTGCGCAATTTTATTTTATAATCCACTTATGCTTAAAATAATAAAAAAAATATTCGCGCCGCGTGGCGGAAGTATAACTGCCTTTGAACTGGCCGAAAAATTCGGCCTGGAACTGCGCGGCAATCCAAATATATCGGTTCGCTCTGTCGCGCCCATTGCCGACGCTGCCGCCGGGCAGCTGGCCTTTTATTCAACCGAAAGAAATTCCGCAGCTTTCAAAATCCTGCCCATATCCGTTTTGCAAAATACCAGGGCCAGCATCATCTTATTGCAGCCGGAACAAGTATCCGACGCCCCTGCCGGCGCCACCTTGCTGATAACATCCAGCCCGCGCGGAAACATAGTAAAAATCCTGGCCGAGATTTACAAAGAAAAGCCGCGTCGCGGCATTCACTGGTCCGCTCATATTGACCGCGGCGTATTTTTCCGGAAAAAGCGCAGTCTTTACATCGGGCAATTCGTCACGATAGAGCGCGGCGCTGTTTTGGAGCGCGGCGTCAAAATCTATCCCAATGCTTTTATTGGAAAAAATGTTGTTATTGGCGAAAATACCATAATACGAAGCGGCGCCCGCATTGAAAACGCCACTATCGGCGCTGATTGCATTATAAACAGCAATGCCGTTATCGGCAAAGACGGATTCGGATACACTCGCCAAGACGGGCACAATGTATTTATTCCGCACACCGGGCGCGTCGTTATCGGAAATCGCGTCAGCGTCGGCGGCAATACTTGCATAGATCGCGGCGCTATGACCGATACCACTATCGGGGACGGAACAAAGATAGACAACCTATGCCAAATCGCGCACGGCGTGGTCGTGGGCAAAGAATGTTTTCTGGCGTCCGGTGTCGGAATATCCGGCGGCGTTATTATCGGCGACAGGGCTTTATTGGCTGGGCACGTAGGCATAGCGAACGGAGTAAAAATTGGCGACGATGCAGAGGTCGGCGCAAACAGCGGTGTCTTTCGCGATATTCCGGCTGGGACCAGAGTTTTGGGCTATCCGGCGGTTCCAGGTATTGAATTTATGCGCGCGCACGCGTGGGTAAAGCAACAGATGAAGAAGTAATTAGTAATCAGTAATCAGTAATCAGTTATCAGTTATCAGTTATCAGTGGTATGATTGTGAATGAACAATTTTCTTATAAATAAAATTATTTATTCACAAGCGACATACTACTGATTACTGATAACTGATTACTAGAAACGACCAAAGGGAGTTTTTTATGTTGAACAAAGAAGAAGTTATGAAAATTATTCCGCATCGCGGCGATATGCTGCTGGTGGATGAAATTCGCGAATTTACCGAAGAAAGCGGCGTCGGAATTCGCCGCGTCCGCGATGATGAATTCTGGTGCGCCGGCCATTTCCCCGGCAATCCCATTATGCCGGGCGTATTGCAGGTAGAGGCTATGGCCCAAACCGCGTGCTTTGTGGCGTTCAAGGCCCTGGGGACGACGGGCAATGATAATCTGGGATATTTTACGACTATGGAGAAAATCAGATTTTTCAATATGGTGCATCCGGGGGATACTTTGGAACTGAATGTAGAGGTTTTGGCGCGTAAAATGCGGCTCTGGAAATTCCACGGCATAGCTATGGTTGGCGGAAAAAAAGTGTCCGAGGCGACCTTTACCGCAATTATGGATGTGAAATAAAAATGCGCAAGTTTAAGGAATCTGTCTTTTTTACAAATTTCATAAACGCCCCGTCAGGGGCGTCATCCCGGCGAAGGCCGGGATCCACTGCGTCGCAGACCTTAATTTTCGCGCCAGCGAAAACATTTGCGACATACTGCTTCGCAGGTTAAAGCCTGCGGCGCAGTGGATCCCGGCCTTCGCCGGGATGACGATTTACTTCGTAAATCGTTTGGGTTTTAATATGATTCTAAAAAGATATATATATTCATTTGAATAAAATAAAAAAAGGAGCAGGGGATGAAAAAAATTATAATGTTTGCGGTTGTTGCGGCTGTTGCAGGCACTGCATTTGCAGAGCCATCTACGAGCGGACACAAGGGAAACAAGGGCGGCGGCTATATGGGACAGCTGACGGAAGAGCAGGTTGCTTGTATAGAGGCTCAGAATTGCCCAAGAATAAAAATTCCGCAATCTGCTGGGAACCAAAAATCGGAAAAAGGCCAAATGCCAAAGATGACCGAAGAGCAAAAAGCTGAAATGGATGCGAATCGCGAATGTATGAAAAAAGCAATGAAAACCTGCGGCATACAGATACCGGAACGGGCAAAAGATAAAGACGGCGAAAAGCCAAAAGATAAAAAAGATAAATAGTTTTTATTGTTAAAATCCAGGCCCTGCTTGAAAAATCAGGGTTTTATTTTAATAATATAAAATAAAAATACATTTTTTTAACTTTGCGCTTGAATTTTATAAAAAAAGAGCGCATACTATGCGGGCTTTCAAGTTGGAAATAAAGCTTCAACCCCTGAAATTTAGCGGTTTTTACAAATAGAATACGATTCGTATCTTGTAAGCAAACCGCATCATTGTAAATAAAGCAGCTCATCAAGATGTGAGTGGTCAGTGGTCAGTGGTCAGTGGTCAGTAATGGTCGCTTTCTATTTATCATTTATCACGAACATTATAGTGGCTGGTTGTTTTTGGCGAAGTGGCTTGACCACTGACCACTGACCACTGACCACTAAGAAGGGATATGCAGACAGTTGATTTGGAAAATATCCAAACTTAATTGTATCAGCCGTCATCTTAAATTAAACAAAATCAGATTTTGATGGATTTTGGAGATGTTTTTTATGATTTTTTATGATGCGTATGTAATACGCAGAGAAAAAAATTATAAAAAACAGCCCAAAAGACGCAAAATATGATTTTATGTTTTTGTGGCAAGTTTAATTTAAGATGACGGCATAGTGCATATCCTAGACAGGTTATACAAGGTTCATTTTTGAGCCTCGTTAATTATACTTGTCTTGCGAATTTATAAAGTAAATGCGAATTGATTTTAATGTCAGTTTCGTTGAAATGCACGGATACAAACTCAAAGTTTTTTAGAACTTGAGAGTTTGATCCTGGCTCAGAACGAACGCTGGCGGCAGGTCTTAGGCATGCAAGTCGAACGGGTGCAGCAATGCATCAGTGGCGCACGAGTGAGTAACGCGTGGGAATTTGCCCATCACTGGGGAATAACAGTTGGAAACGACTGCTAATACCGCATACGCCCGAAAGGGGAAAGATTTATCGGTGATGGATAAGCCCGCGTTGGATTAGCTTGTTGGTAGGGTAACGGCCTACCAAGGCGATGATCCATAGCTGGTCTGAGAGGACGATCAGCCACGCTGGAACTGAGACACGGTCCAGACTCCTACGGGAGGCAGCAGCTAAGAATATTGGTCAATGGGGGAAACCCTGAACCAGCCATGCCGCGTGAGTGAAGAAGGCCTTCGGGTTGTAAAGCTCTTTTAGTCGTGACGATGATGACGGTAGCGACAGAAAAAGCACCGGCTAACTTCGTGCCAGCAGCCGCGGTAATACGAAGGGTGCAAGCGTTGTTCGGATTTACTGGGCGTAAAGCGT
>JAIRZE010000101.1 GCA_031267375.1 Rickettsiales bacterium
TATAGATATGGATTTCAGCAACGGGTGGCCAGATACCCAAGAATTCATTGCCGCCATTCTTAAAAAAAATCCAAAAATCAATTTTGAAACCGTTTATGTAACGACTTTGGAAAATATCAAAGGCTCGCCCGCTTTATATAATCACAAAACGGACTCTATTACCGTTTATATTCACAAAATGTCCGATGTCGCGCATTCACAGCCGTCCCAGCATTTATACAACGAGCATTCCGGCAAAGGCCGCGAATTTACCAGCCGCGATCTGGCCGCGGAAGTTGACCGCATCAATTCTATGATTCCCGTTTTCCTGATGCACGAGCTGGTGCACCGCATAAATGCTCACTTGTTCCTGAAATACGGCTTTACGATATCTGAATTCGCAAAGTCCAACATCGTTGACGAAGTATCCGCCCGCATAGGCGAACTGTTATTCCGCAGAAAGATATTCATAGACTCACAAGACTTGGCGACCGCATTCCGTTTTGTTCTGAACGAAGACAAGGATGCGGCCTTGTTCTGGCAGACTTCGTTATCCGGTTGCAAAGGCTATGCCGATTTTCTGACCGCGAATGAAATCGGCGATGTTATCAGTCCGGCCGAAATGGACGCCATATTGGAATCCGCGATAAAAATGTTTGATATGCCGAAAGTATACAAGCGCCAGATTCCGGCGATTACAGAGGCCAATATATTCCGCTATAAAAATCCGTACGGCTATTTGAAACATATGTCGGACTATGATTGTTCGCCCGCGCCTTATGAAGATGCTGTGCGGATGATGCTGTCGTATGGCCGGGCAGATTTTACAGATGCTGCAAATGGCGGCGCGGCGCGCAGCGCACGGCTGGATAAATATGCGGACGGATTTTTGAACGGGCGGAATGTGAAAAAGCCTATGCAGAAAATACAGGAAAAGTATAAAGAGTCTGATATGCACCAAGGGCAATTCCGCGATATGTACCAGAATATAAAGAACAAGAGCGCATTTGATTCGCAGACCGCGATCCGCCAGACCAGCGCGTCCGCAAGAATAGAGAGATAAGGGAAAAAGGGGATTTGGTGGTACTGATCGCGAAGCGACTTCTGCCTCCGAGTTTAATAAAATAAAAAAATCCACGGAGAGACAGGATGAGAAAAGCAGTAAAAAATTGCAGAATCAAAATTTATGAAAAGCTATTCAGAGCACTGGGACTTGTTTGTTTATTCTTTGGCATCGCAAAGACAAGCGATTCTTTTGCTTATATTTTTGCCAGCTGCAACAAAACGAATTCCGCTGCGACCATTAATAACGAATGTAATGCAAATTCCGCCACTGATTCAAATTGCGAAAGTTGGGATTGTGTTGCATTGTCAACTTCTAATGACGGGCCGAATTTGGAATGCAGTACTACTCAGTACGGGAATAGCGCGGCGCCCTCTATGGTAACAGGCTGGTGCAAGTGCAAATCAACAGGTTGCAAAAGCGGATATACTTCATACGGCGGAATGTATGAAAATTCTTGTGTTTCCCCGCAAGTTGCGTGTTATAAATCCGGAACATCCACGGGCAGTGGCAGCGTGGCTTGTTCCGGACTTACTTGCTGCGGTTCCAACACATACGGGGATTACAGCGTCAACCCGCGCGCCTGCGTATCTTGTCCAAATGGCGGATATTCCTTTCCCGAAGAAGCATCCGGCGGTCAGCCGATTACAAAATGCTGGACCGCGTGTTCAAATCCAAACTTCCCCTGTTCCGAAACTGTCGGCCAATACAATTATAGCCCCACTTGTTATTATACTTATTAAAACATTATGCAGCAAAATCCGCCACCCGCAATCTCTATCATCGTTCCCATTTATAAAGTTCAGGATTATATCCGCGACGCCCTGATTTCCGTGCAAAATCAGACCTTTGCCGATTGGGAATGTATTTGCATAGACGACGGTTCGCCGGATGACTGTGCGGACATAGTTCGCGAATTCGCCGCCGCGGATCCGCGCTTTATTTTAATTCAACAGGAAAACGCCGGCGTATCAATGGCCAGAAATCACGGGCTGGATCTGGCGCGCGGAAAGTACTTCGCATTCTTGGATCCGGATGATGTTTACGCGCCGGCATTTCTGGAAACGGCTTTCGCCGCCGCAGAAAAATACAAATGCGACATCGTTCAAATGGACTTGTCGCACGTCCCGGAAGATTTTGAATTGAGCTATACAAAAACGCGGGCGCCCGTGAACCTGGACCAGTTCCTGCAAAAATATATTCAAGGCGCCGAACGGGTCAAATTCTTTTGGATGACTGATTTTATATACGGCGGATTATGGTGCTATTGCTGGCGGAATCTGTACAGGCGCAAGGCCTTGGGCGATATCAGATTCGTGCCGGATATTCATCCGGGCGAAGATGATATTTATATAATGGCCGTTATGAACAGGGCGTGCAGCTATGCAAAGATAGAAAGCTTTGGCGTATATTACAGAAAATCAAAGGCCAGCGTGATAGTCCATCTTTCCAATCCGGAAAATATCGGAAAGAAAATAGCCAACCGCTGCATTGTTACGGAAACTTCGTTTAATCTGATTCAACAATGGGATATTCCGGAAAACTTGCGAACAACATATATGGGAATATTTTCAAGAAGCTTGTATGACCTGGTCGTTATGGCATTCGGCTCTGGCCAAAAGTCTTTGTGCAGATATGTCCAGACCAGGTTTGACAGAAAGATGCTGGCCCGCCTGATACCGGTGCAAAGATTGCGGATACGATTGGGAATGACTCTGTTTTTCAATGGATATTTTAATGCCGCGCACAAGATTTTGTACAGGAAGATAAAAAAATGAAAACCGTCCTTATAACCGGAGGGACCGGATTCTTGGGCAGCAATCTTGCCATTCGCTTGGTTCGCAAAGGAAATCGCGTCATCTGCGTTGATAACAACTATACCGGAAATCTGGATAATCTTGCCGAGATTGCGGACAATGCGAATTTCCGCTTTATCTTTCACGACATAGTCCAGCCTTTGGAAATAAACGAATCAATTGATCAGATCTATAACCTGGCCTGTCCCGCCAGCCCGCCAAAGTATCAGGCGCCATACAGCATCCAGACGATCAAAACCAATATTTACGGCGCGTGCAATATGCTGAGTCTGGCCGGGCGGCATAACGCTGTTATTTTGCAGTCCAGCACTTCCGAAGTTTACGGAAATCCGGCCGTTCATCCGCAAACGGAATCGTATTTCGGAAATGTGAATCCGATCGGGCCGCGGGCCTGTTATGACGAGGGCAAGCGCTGCGCGGAAAGTTTATTTTTTGAACATTTCCGAAATTTCGGAACCCGGATAAAGATAGTCCGCCTGTTTAATTCCTATGGTCCGAAAATGGCTGCGGATGACGGGCGGGTTGTTTCAAACTTTATAATCCAAGCGCTGGGCGGCAAAGATATTACGATATACGGCGACGGATCGCACACGCGCAGCTTTTGCTTTGTTGACGATACGATAGAAGGAATGATAAGGATGATGAACAGCCCGGACGATTTTAACGGGCCGGTGAATATTGGAAACCCGGCGGAGTTTACTATTCGCGAGCTTGCGGAAATGGTTTTGGAAAAACTGGGTGGTAATTCGCGAGTGATTTATGAAGCGCTGCCGACGGACGATCCGGCGCGGCGTCGGCCGGATATTTCGCTGGCGCGGGATGTGCTGGGTTGGGCGCCAACGGTGTCATTGACAATCGGCCTGGATAAAACGATAGAGTATTTCAAGGGAAAGATATAAATAAAAATCCGCCGTTCGGCGGATTTTTATCTTTCGTTGACGATGCTTTGCACCACCACGGGCGAACAGAATACATCCAGTTTTGCGTTGCCGGGATTTATTCCCATTTGAGTCTGGACTTTGCTCATCGCTGCGACTGCATTGCCAAAGCCTTGTTCCGCACCGGCCGCCCGTTCCATAATATATTTTTCCGACGCGCATTCTTTTACAAAGTCAAACAAAACAGTTCTTTCCTTTTGCCCGCACATATTCAACAAATTCAAACCACCTTCCGCATAGCAATCCGAAAACATCGCGTTCGCTAATTCGTCATAGCCGACTATCGCGGGCGTCCCGGTTTTAAGATTGCTTTTCAATGCGAAAAATTTGTCGCGCAAGTCAATTTCAAGTCTGCCTTGCGACAGTTGTTTTTCCAGATAAAAATTCTTTTGCGTCGCCGCCGTCTGAACAATCGTTTGAACAAGAATGGATACTTCCGCGCTGTCCAGCGGCGGCGCGGAAAGGCCAGAATCTTTGCGCGGCGGATTATCGGCCAGGTATTTTATATACAGCGCGTCCGGCCCAAAATATTTTTTTATCGCGCCGTCCGTCAGCAAATACGGAATATTTTCCGGATCAAAATCCTGCCACTTGAATTGCTTGTTAGCCAGCGAATATTCCAAGGCTGCCTTGTATGTCAATTCCGGAAAGGCCGCGCCTATTCTGCCCGTTTCATACCATACCGCGCGCCCGACCAACAGGCGGTTCAATTCGCCAAGCATTTCATAAAGCACTTCGTACTGCACGGTTTGCGCGGCGTTGCAGCCGCCCAAGTTTTTCCGCAGCCTGTCCAGAAAGTGCTTATATTCGTGCCAGAATGTCAGCAGCGTTTCGCGGTTCAACGCTTCCAGATATTTTATTTCGCCGGCGGATAATCCCTTTGTGTCGGACATATCAAATTGCAGCAGACTTATGCGATTTAATTCTTCCTGGAATTGGCAAATAACCATATTATCTTCTGCAAATAGTTTTTTATATCGGGACGCCGGTATGGTGTCAATTTCCACGCGCGGATTTCCGGCGCGCATTTCAAGAATAGTCTTCTCTCGCTCTGGCGGCGGCAGATTGTAAATGGAATCTTCGTTTATTTTTTCCGGCGATCGCAGTGATGCGATAAAGTCCAATGTCGCCGCAACCGTGCTTGTATCCTTGTCCGTTGCAATGGACAATTCTATGGGCCTGGGCGATGCCGGCAGAGTATCATTGTCGCTTGCGTTTGCTTTGTGCGATGCGAATAATGACAGTCCCGCCAGCGCGAAGATTTTTAATTTATTGCTCATTGAATCCTCAGTCTCAGAATTAAAATTCCGAACAAGCGGAAATCTTTCTTTTTGATATTATCCGCGATGCGGAAAAACGGCAGAAATCCGAACAGTTTGAAAACGGTGTGCTTTACTGTG
The DNA here is from genome assembly GCA_031267375.1 of Rickettsiales bacterium. Lineage (GTDB taxonomy): Bacteria > Pseudomonadota > Alphaproteobacteria > Rs-D84 > Rs-D84 > JAIRZE01. The sequence continues at coordinate 5,198 of JAIRZE010000101.1, forward strand.
CATTCTGCGACGATCAAATCCCTGACCGCGCCCGCGTCCCGGTGGGACAGCGCAAGATAAAGCGGCCAGTCTTTTTTGCGCAGCCGGTCGCGGAATTGCAGCTTGTGAAAAATTTCGCACAGCGCGTCAGCGGCGATCAATTGCACATTGCGGATCTTGTTTTTTTCAATCATCGCCATTTTCAAATAGTTGAAATATCCGTGCGCTCCGCATATGTAATCTTTTTCCGAAACGCCGGCATTGTTGTAAATATCAACCAGAGCGTTTATGCAAAACGACATATCGCGGAATTTTTTTTCATCGTAAACATCAGACGCAAGCGAATCCATCCGCCTGCAATAGTGATAAAAAGTTCCGCGCGCAATGCCGAAATCAGACGGCGCCAGGGCGCATTTTGCCAGGGCTTCAAAAATAATATCTTCGCCGACGGACAGATTTGCATATCGTATGTTGCGGCGGTTCAGAAAGTCGCGCCGATAAACCGCGGTATAATGAAACTTCCAATTGTGATGCGATTTTTTCAAAGCTGACGGCGTGCGGAAAGGATTAATAGTCTTTTTCCCATTCAGCTCTGATATGCATAATTGCCCGGATATTACCTGTTTTCCCGTCTTGTCGGCCGCGGCACAAAGGCGTCCAAAAAAATCCTCGTCAACATAATCGTCCGGATCCATAAAGCCGACATATTCGCCAGCGGCGGAATCTATGCCCAGATTTCTGCCGGGACCCGCGCCGATGTTTTTTTTATTTTCAATGACGCGCACGCGCAGATCGCGCTTTGCCCAATCGCGCAAAAGTTCGCGCGTGCCGTCGCCGGACTTGTCATCAATGCAGATTATTTCAATGTCCGTCAGGGTTTGATTGACCAAAGACATCAGGCTGCGATTCAAATACGGCGCTACATTAAAACAGGGAACTATCACGCTCAGCTTCATCCGAACACCTTCATAAACAGCCAAAAAATAATGCGGCGCAAAAACGGCAGGTGTTTCAAAGGCAGCGCGCGCGTGCGGTATACTGGCTTTAAGTGCGCGGCCGCCTGGCGGCAGAGCCTGCCGAAAAAGATAGGTTTCAGAACTATCTCGTTCATAACCAGATCCATATATTTTTTATAAAAATAATTTTGATACAGGGGCGGATAACCAGAGTCCATTATCTGACGCAGCCGCTGCAAGGTCGGCGTCAGATATGAAAAAGATTTCTGATTGAATGTCGCGCGCGATACGCTGGTGTTTGAATTTCTGTGGTAAACGACCATAGCGCGCGATTCAACTATCCGTGCTGCATTCGGGAGAACCTGAAAGATGAAACAGGTGTCTTCGCCGGGAAACAGGTCTTCATAAAAACGCACGCCGCCTATGGTCTGGCGGCGAAACAGACGGCGCCAAACCCAAACCATTCTGTGAGTTTCATCCAGCTCTGTCATTTTGATCAGGTCTGCTGCATTGGTTCCAAAGATATTAAACGGCGGATTTGCAAAGTTTCCGGATGTTGCAGATACCAGCTTGAAATCATCATAAACACTGACGCCGCCGCCGCCGACTATGTCCGCATTGTTTTGAATTGCCAGATTGTAAAGTAATGAAAGAGCGCCCGCGGTGAAGCAATCGTCAGAATCCAAAAAGCTGATATAATCGCCGCGCGCGGCATCCAGCCCGCGATTGCGGGTAGCAGACGCGCCGCGATTTTCTTGGAATATCGGACGAAAACGCTTGTCGCGCTTTGCAAATTCGCTGATTATTTTCTTTGATTTGTCGGTGCTGCCGTCGTCAACGATTATGCATTCCCAGGCTGAAAAATCCTGTGTCAGCACAGATTTCAAGCAATCTTCCAGATACTTCGCATTATTGTAATTTGCAATGATTACGGATATTTTCGGATTCATTTTTATGAATAAAAACAGTTGTTGGTAAACAGATAGTCGCCGATTCCAGATTCCGCAATGGTTATATTTGCCGGTATATAGCATTGCGTGATTACGGTGCTGCCCCTGCCGGCGGTGGTCGCCGACGATTGCGTGGTGGTGCAGTTTGTGCAGGTTGTCCCATTGCCATAGTATCCGGTGTCGCATCTTTTTGTGGACGCCGGTGTTGCGCCAAAATTGCAATCTGTTATGACATCGGTATATGTTGTCGTGCATATTCCGCCCGAACAAGATTCCGAAGATGAAAAGGTGCTGCACCGTTTGCACGCCGGCCAGGATGACGATTTGCAAACACAAGAGCATTGTGCGGTAGCGCAATTTCCGGCAGAGTCTACTACCATACCAATTACAGCACAGCCCGCAGAGCAAGATGATACAGTATTTGATAGTGATTGAAACGGAGTGCAACCAGTTGCGGTAGTATAAAGGGATGCGTCGTAATAAATAAAATAGTTGTATTTTGTGGCTGCGAAAGCATTTCGCTCTGAACGAACAAGTAAGGCCAAAGCGATGAATAAAATTCTGCGAAAGATTTTTTTAGAAACCCTCATAATTCTCTCTTTTTTCTAGAAGCCTTATGCCAACCATAATTTTGTCTCAGCAGAATTATTAATAACTCTGCT
>JAIRZE010000104.1 GCA_031267375.1 Rickettsiales bacterium
CGTATAAAGTGTACCAGTTTTATTTTCATAAAATCCCTGATTTCTGCGACTCTGCTTTCCCGTTTAGTGGTACACTTTATACGGTGGTATAAAGTGTACCACCCTATGATTTCTGCGGCTCTTTAATAAAAGGGACCGCATTATGATTATTGGCGATTGGAGCTCTGCTACCTATATAACCAGCCAGGTTTTTGTCAGTCTGGCTTATCTGTTATTGGCTTTCAGTTATTTTATTCACACAAGGCCGCGCTTGCTGGGGACCGCCATAACCAGCAATTTATTTATGGGTATCGGATTTTTATTGCTGAATGCCTGGGTCGGCTTGGGGATGTGCGTCGTTGCCATTTGCAGGGATATTGTCAGCGAAATTATTTGGTACAAGCGAAAGCCCGCGGACAAAGAAAAAATTACCCGGTCTGATTTCTGGCTGCTGGGATTATGGGTATCTTTGTTTTCGGCAATAACATTTCTTACAATGGACGGATTTCCGACATTATTCGCTTATTTCGCGACAATGTGCTTTACCATTTCAATCTGGCAGAAAAATGGATTGATTTACAGGCTGCTGGGAGTTCCTGTTGGCGTATTCTGGATAATATACAACATAGTGGTCAGCAGCTTTATGGGACTGATCCTGGAATCTGGTTTGCTGATTTTTGTAATCGCAGGATTGGCTGTGTATATAAAGAAAAACTATTTCGCCACGACGACCATCGCAGGGCGCAAGACCGTATCGCCGAACATATAGCCGGTTTGCAATTCTTGCGTTATGGTTCCGGCAGCCGCGCTGGCGCTTTCTTCCAACTGTATCGCGTTATGAAACTGGGGATTCAAAGTCTGACCGACAGATTCTATTTTCGTAATTCCAACCTTGGACAATACCCCGCCCGCAGCGGCCGCCAAAGCCGCAATGCCTGCGTCGTCCGGAGAATGCACGCCCGCGGCGCCAATAGCATCAATCAGCGGCAGAAAATTTTCCGCGGTTGAAACCGCGCGGGCCCGCGCCGCCGATGAAGCATCCAGCGCGCCGCGCCGCCTTGTATTTTCCAGTTCCGCCAAAGTCCGCAGATATTTGTCGTTCAGTTCCGCAAGCTGATTTTGCAATTCAGCAATTACGGTTTCAGCCGGAGTTGATTCCACGGCTTCTGTTTCCGGCAATTCTGCGGATTCGTTCAATATTTCTTTTTCTTTGGTCATTTCTTTGACTTTATAATAATTATACCGCTGTTATTATAGGTATAAAGTCTTCCGGTTTCAAGCTGGCACCGCCGACCAAGACTCCATCAACCCCATCTATGCCCATAATCTCAGCCGCGTTGCTGCCCTTTACCGATGCCCCGTACAGCACCGGAGTCCCACCAAGTCCCATTTCATTTAATACCTTGGCAATATGAGTATGCGCCGCAGCGATTTCATCATTCGTAGGCGTCAAGCCCGCGCCAATCGCCCAGCGCGGTTCGTACGCGACAATCAAGAGCGGAGAGCGGAGAGCGGAGAGCGAAGTTGGGACAGAGCCTTTTAATTGTTTCTCTATAACCGCCAATGTCTGTCCAGCGTCTTTTTCATCTGCCAATTCGCCCACGCATATAATCGGGGTCAGGTTCGCGGCCAATGCCTGTTCCGCTTTTTTGCGAACTATCTCGTCCGTTTCGTTATGATACTGACGGCGCTCGCTGTGGCCGACAATCACATACTTGGCGCCGTTGGCCGCTATCATTTCTGCGGAAACTTCCCCCGTAAAGGCGCCCTTTGCTTCCGACGAACAATCTTGCGCGCCCAATGTCAGGTGTCCCGTCATATCCCACAGCAGAGTATACGGCGGGCATATAATAACCGTGTTATCTGTTTTAACATCTGCCAGCGCCGCCGCCATTGCGGTCAGCATCGCGCGCGTTCCATTCATTTTCCAATTTCCTGCAATAATCTTCACTTGATTTCTCCTTGGTTGTTTTGCTATCTTATACGAAAAGGATACAAAATGCTAGAATATTTAAGAAATGGCGCCAACAGCAAACTGGGCAAATTTTTACTGGGCTTATTAACTTTCTCATTCGTGGGTTGGGGCGTCGCAGATTGGGTGCTGGGCGGTGGTGCTTCTGACGATGCCATTATGCGCGTCGGCGGTGATAAAATCACACAGGGACAATTTGAGCGCGAAAAGTCAAACCAAATGTCCCGCTTGTCAAAGCCACAGCAAAAACAGATTTATACAGAACCCGCCGCCGCGAGAGAGTTTTACGGCCAGGTCTTGTCCACTTTGACTACGCGCGCTTATCTGGAATGCCGCGCGAATGATTTGGGCTTTCGCGTTTCCGATCGCGAAATCGCGAATATTATAAAGCGGACCCCGGACTTTCAAGAATCCGGACAATTCGCGTCTTATAAATTTGACCGTATGCTGTCTGATATCGGTTTGACCGAGCGGGGCTATGCCGCCATTTTGCGCGCCACAGTTTTGCGGGAAATGGTTCTGGGCGGCTTGAACATATCCGCGCCAGTGCCGGAATTTGCGGCAACCGCGCTGTACAACGCGCGTTATAAAGAGCGCGGAATTGAATATTCTGCTGTCAGTTTTGCGGATTTCAAAGCCACGGGCAATCCGACAGACGAACAATTACAGGAAATATATGCCAGAAATCCGAAAATAATTCCGGAAACGCGGACGGCATCCTATGTCTTGATTCCTGCGGATATGGCCCAGCCCGACAGCTATGACAAGGGTTATGCGCGCGCGCAAAAAACCGAAGACGCAATCATCAGCGGCGAACCTTTGGACGCTGCGGCCAAGGCCAATGGTGCGAAGTTTGTTGCGTTGGGCTCGTTTGCGGCGGCCCGGCATCCTGCGGATCCGGTGCTGACCGATTCGGTTGTGGCAAAGATTTTTACTATGGACGAAGGAATAGAATCCGAGATTATTGAAACCAAGCAGGGCTTTGCGATTATCCGCGTGGAAAAAATAGCGCCGGCGCACAATGCCGACTTTAACACCGTGCGTGGCGAATTGACGGCTCTGTGGCGGGCGGAACAGCAGAAAAAGCAGGCATATCTGCGCGCAAACGAACTGCTGATAAAATTGAACGAGAAAAATACTTTGGACAATAAAAAGACTGCGACGATCTCGCGCGCGGCGGGGGGCGTTCCGACAGATGTTTTGGTTGCGGCGTTTGCGAATCCGGTGGGCGCAAAGACCATTGTCGCGGGGCAGGGGGCATATTATGTTCTGAATGTGCGGAATGAAATTTTGCCAAAAGCCGCCGCTGCGAAATTGAACGATTTGTCAAAGGAAGCGAAAAATATGCTGAATCGTGGCGTGCAAGATGATTATATGAATTTCTTGCAGCACGAATACCCGGTAAAAGTGAACGAGAAAATGTTCCAGCGCGTGGTGGGAAAGTAGGGATAGCGTTGTATTAAACGCCGCGGCCCGCGGCGTCATCCCGGCGAAGGCCGGGATCCACTGCGCCGCAGGCTTTAACGCGAAGCGATTACAAAAAATTATGCATTATGAAGCATTTGCTGACGCACTTCTTCATATAAATCTTTCCATTCGGGATTCTTGCCGACAATAAGTCTGATTTTCCAATTCCTTTGCCATTCTTTTAATTGTCTTTCCCGCGCTGCCATATTCGCAACATCTTCAAAGTATTCGTAATATACCAATTTATCCACATCATATTCTGATGTGAATCCCTTATATGTTTTTGCTTTATGCTGGGATACTCGTTTTATTAAATTAGAAGTGGAACCTATGTACAAGGTTCCCATTTTATCACTGGCCATAATATAAACATATCCGGATTTGCGAAAAGGCGAAGTTTTTAATGAAAATCGCATAGTCTTGTCTTTTTTGGGGCGCTTGCGCGTTAAAGCCTGCGGCGCAGTGGATCCCGGCCTTCGCCGGGATGACGGCCTTGGCAGGCCGTTTTGATACATTAAGCTGCTTTCTTCATATTCTTCTTTAATTCACGGACATAGGCGCGCAGGTCGTCTATCGGTACCAATTTGCCGTCCCGCTTTTCCGCACTCCAATAATCCCAGCCATTAAAGCTGGCCGTCCGCTGTATCTTCGCCGCCATTATATGTATGCTGGCTTTGCCGTGCAACGGATGAGTCAATTGTCCATCGCGCGTTATCATTACTCTGTCGCCTTTCGCCCCGACCAGAGTCTGTCCAGCGTACAGCAAGCCGCCGTCTATCAATTCATTAAACGCCACGCGGATTTCTTCGCGCTTTGGATTTGCAACTTCCAACTCTCTTAAATCAATCGCGCTGGTTGCCGCGATTCGGTTGTTCGCCGCGGATATATAGCCCGCGTCTTGTTCAAAGCCTATGAAATTCCGGCCCAATTCCTTTGCAACCGCGCCGGTGGTGCCGCTGCCCATAAAAGGATCCAAAATAATATCGCCCGCCCGCGTCGTAGCCAAGATTATCCGCCGCATTAAATCCGCCGGTTTCTGAGTATTATGCAGGCTTTTTCCGTCCTGGCCCTTTATGCGCTCTTCCCCCAGGCATATATTGAAGCCCCAGTCGCTGCGCATTTGCTTGCCGCCGTTTAATTTCTTCATAGTTTCGTAATTAAAGGTATATTTTCCGGTTTTTGTCGGGGTCGCCCAGATCAAAGTCTCGTGCGCGTTCGTAAATCTGGTCCCGCGAAAATTCGGCATAGGATTGGTTTTGACCCAAACGACATCATTCAATATCCAAAATCCCATATCCTGCATAGCCGCGCCCATACGAAAGATATTATGATAGCTGCCAATGGCCCACAGACAGCCGTCGGGCTTTAACACCCGCTTGCATTCTATCAGCCATTCGCGCGTGAATTTATCGTAATCCGCGACGCTTTCAAAGGAATCCCATTCGTCGCGCACCGCACGGGCGGCGGTTTGATCTTCGGGGCGGTACAGAGTCTTGGCGCCCAGCTGCAAATTATAAGGCGGATCGGCGAAAACGGCGTCAACGCAGGCATCCGGCAATTCTTTCATCCGGGCAATGCAGTCGCCTTGCGTAATTTTGTTAAGCAGTTCTCTCACAATGCATATTTTATCATAAAAAGCCGTTTGAAAAAAGCGGGGCAGGGCGGTTGGAAAAAAATAAATTGCTTGATTTTTATAAAAAATGGGAAATGGACAGATGGACAGATGGACAAAAGGACAGAAGGATAAATGTCCATCTGCCCTTTTGTCCATCTGTCCTTTCTCTTGACCTTTATAGAAAAAATTTGCTATATTCCCCAGAATGAGATGCCCTTATTGCAATTCTACTGAATCACAGGTAAAGGATTCCCGTCCTGACGCCGAAGACGCGATTATTCGCCGCCGCCGCGTTTGCACAGACTGCGGCGCGAAGTTCACTACCGTTGAACGCATTCAGATGCGCGATTTGACCGTGCGCAAAAGCGACGGCGGTATGGAGCCCTTTGACCGCGAAAAATTAAAGCGCAGCGTAAAGCTGGCGTGCAGCAAGCTGGAAATTTCCGACGATCAGATTGAAAAATTCATAACCAGCATTTACCGCCGCTTGGAAACGGAAAGCACCGACGACATAGTGGGCAGCGATACTATCGGGCAAATGGTGCTGGATTCCTTGCTGAATCTGGATCCGATTGCGTTTGTGCGATTCGCCGCCGTTTACCGAAAATTTACAAAAATCGCGGAAT
>JAIRZE010000056.1 GCA_031267375.1 Rickettsiales bacterium
TTATGCGGATACTGATGCCGGCGGGATAGTTTATCACGCGCGATATATTGAAATTGCAGAACGCGCGCGGATGAATTGGTTGCGCGGCGCGGTTGTTCCGGATGGCGACATCGGTTTTGTAATTCGCGAACTTTCAATAAAATACAAAAAGCCTTTGCGCCTGGGCGATGACTTTACGGTTGAAACCCGCGTGCTGGATATTGGCGCGGCGTCAATAAAAATTGAACAAAAGTTCGTGAAAAATGATGAAATTTATGCTATACTGAGTGGAACTGCGGCATACATCGGCGCGGACGGCAAGCCGAAACGGATAGCGGACGGCTATCTGCCAGATTAATCCCCTTCGCTGGCGAAGGGGTGGACGGCGAAGCCGGACGGGGTAGTGGTTAATAAATAACAAACAAAATTGGCAATTGGGTGGCAGCGGAAAATCCACTACCCCGTCATCGCTTCGCGATGCCACCCCTTCGCCAGCGAAGGGGAATTAAATATGCAAAACAACTTTTCATTGCTGACGCTTTTTACCGGCGGAGATTTGATGGTATTGGGAACTTCATTAATACTGGTGCTGGGAAGCATTATTTCCTGGGTCATTATCATAGAAAAACTGCGTCTTTGGAAAATACAAAAATACGCGCCGGTTAAAATAAAGCCCAGCGACAATCTGGATGTCATCGCGGACAGGCTGATCGCTCCGTTTGACAAGAACTTGTGGTTTTTATCTATGGCATCCGTTATTGCCCCGTTCGTCGGCTTGTTCGGAACAATATGGGGAATTATGGACACTTTCGCCGCGATCGGCGTCAATCAAAGCACCAGCATAGGCGTCATAGCGCCGGGCTTGGCCGCGGCGTTGGGCGAAACGGCGTTGGGCCTGATCGTCGCGATTCCAGCGGCGGTCGCATACGCTTATTTCTCTAAAAAATCGGACGAACTTTACAACCGCTTGGATGATGTTCGCAAAGAATTGAAAGGTGCCAAATAATGTCCAGACGAAACAGACGAAGCGCAGAGCCGAACATTCAGCTGACGCCGATGATTGATGTTATGACGGTGTTGCTGGCCGTGTTTATGGTGGCGATGCCGATGATGACGACGGGGATAGATTTGGACTTGCCGCGGGCGGGCCATTCGTCTATGACCGGCGATGACAGCGCGCTGCAAGTCAGCGTGGACGCGCAGGGGCGCTATTTTCTGGGCGATGTGCAGATGTCGCGCGAGAGCATAGTGAAAAAAGCGGCGGCGATGCGCGGGGAAAATCCGAAATTATCAATAATGCTGAACGGGGATAAATCTTCCAGTTATGGGGCTGTGATGCAGATGATGGGCGCGCTGAAAGACGCGGGCTTTCAAAAGGTCGGCCTGCGCACGCGGTTGGATAATTAGAGATGAAATCAAATCTGGAAATTTTTCAAGATTGCTTTTCGCGCCAGCGAATGCGTTCGTATGAAACATTGTCAGAATGCGGTTTGAATGCTGATACTATGGATTTGTATTTATTGAATTTGGATTTATGCAAAGAACTTTATCCTTTGCTGCATTGTTTGGAAATAGGCATAAGAAACAAAATAAATGAATCAGCAAAAAGTTTTTTTAAGCGTGAAGATTGGTTTAATTGCCCGGCCATAAAATGGGATAAGATACATTTGGAACAATTGCAGAGCGCCTCGTTTAATGCAAAATCAAATGATGAAGTAATTTGTAATCTTACATTCGGATTTTGGGCGAATCTTTTCAAGCGGCAGTACGGCTCGTTTCTGTGGAAAAAAGTTCTGAAAAATATTTTTTATGATAACAATGCGAATCAATTTTATATTTTATCCAGATTGCGCAATATAAATTCTCTGCGCAATCGCATAGCGCATTACGAGATAATAATAAAAGATAAAGATATTTTGAAAATCCGATATGATGAGATATTGGAAGTTTTGAATTTGTTGTTGCCAAAGGATTTGGTAAAATGTTTTTTGGCAAGAAATAAGTTTGAAAATCTGTTTTCAGAGTTAGAAAGAAAAACAATGCCCCCGGCATAGTGCGCTTTCACGCCACCGGGGGCTTTCGTCTGAGATTGTAGAGAAAAAATACGAAAAAGTCAAGGAAAAAAGAGTAAAAAATGAAAAATGCGGTTATTTGCCACGGGGTAAATAAGGATTTTGATTATGCGTCCAAAAAACTTGTTCCCAGCAGTTCCAGCAACTGGCTGCCTTGGTTGCAGCAGCGATATTTGCTATCGGAAATAGATTGTCAAAATCCGGCATTTTTGCATTCTTGGGTTCCGGATAGAAAATATGAAGATGATGTAGAAATATTAAAGCGCTATGAAATTGGGCCGGATACCGCTTTAATTGCTCATTCGTGCGGGGCCGGATTTCTGGTCAGGTATTTATCCGAAAATCCCGGCATAAAAATAAAGCATCTTGTTCTTGTCGCGCCCTGGATGGACGGGCATAATATTCTGGGGGATTATTTTGATTTTACTATTGATATAAATTTGCCAGAGCGTATTGAAAAAATGGATTTTTTTTATTCAACTGATGATGAAAGTCCATATATTCAAGAAACTTTTGATAAAATATTAAAGATATTTCCGAATATAAACGCGCATAAGTTTTCAGACAAGGGGCATTTTACAGAAAGCGATATGAAAACAATAGAATTTCCCGAACTGTGGGAAGTTTGCAAATCGGAAATATAGAATATGCAACAGAACAAAACCTTTTCTTCGGAAAACATTTTGCTGTCCGTCGCAGGGCACTTGGCTTTGGTCGCTTTGATGCTGACAACTCTGCATTTCGCGATAGAACGCGCAAAGCTGGTCGCCCCTGATCGCGTGCAGATTATGGAAATTGATTTATCCAAAGTTGAAATCGCAAAAGAAACAAGCCTGTTCAACACCGCCGAAATTGACCGCGTTGCTGAAAAAGCCGCCGCCGCCGCGGAAAAGAAACAGGATAAATTGGATATAGAAGGGGACGAGCAATTAAAGCGCGACGCTTTTATCGCCGCCGAAAATAAAAAGAAAGAAGCAGAAAAGAAAGCCGCCGCCGCCGCCGCGGAAGCTGAGAAAAAAGATGTGCCAAAGATTGACGCCCCCCGCTCGCACACAATAGTTCGTGTTAATCGCGAAACCGGCGCATTGAATCGGACTATGACGATCTCTGTCGTGGACGCGTTGCGCGTGGCTTTGACCCGCTGCTGGGTGATTGATAAAAATCGTCCGGGTATGGAAGATATTCGGGCGGTGGCGCATCTGACTATGAATCAAACGGGAACAGTTGCGGACATATGGTTTGAGGGCGCGGCGCGCGCGGACAGCGACGCTACATTTGCTTATGTTTTGGAAACGATTCGCGGGGCTGTTTCCGCGTGCCAGCCTTTTAGAATGCTGCCCGCCAGCGAGTTCGCGGAATGGCGTACAAAGATTTTGACATTTTACCCGAACCAGGGAACAGTTATGTAAAACGCCCCAACGGGGCGTTTTTTAATTAGCAGTTAGCAATTATCAATTAGCAATTGTGGCAGGGGTTTTATAATATCTACAAACATTTTGGCACCGTTCCGCCAAAGAGAGCGTAATCAGTCCAAGTATTCATACATATTTCTGCCGCTGACAGCTGGCGGTTGTATACCCGGAATGATTGGACCACTATATGTCCGAATGAGGCGCCGTTGCGCGAATTTATGAAAAAAAGACTGTTTGAAAACGGCGCGT
>JAIRZE010000026.1 GCA_031267375.1 Rickettsiales bacterium
GTAGAAAGTCGCTCCACCTGGCAACTCTTGGGTGGGGGCTTATGGAGCTCCCGAAGCCCCCACCCAAGATTGCATTCGGCAACAAGTTGCCGGGCAATCTATCCCGCCCCCGCAAGCGGGGGCAGGTGTGCCCACCGAGTTTAATTTTCTCTACAATATCTATTTACTGTGCGACAAAGCCGTCAGACTGGTTCTTCCACATCTTTGCGTATATTCCGCCGCGTTTGCGTATCAATTGCTCGTGCGTGCCGCTTTCAACGATTTTCCCGCCGTCAATCACCACTATGCGGTTCATATTTTTCAATGTGCTTAATCTGTGCGCTATCACCAGCATCGTTTTCCCGCGGCTGATTTTCGCAATGCTGTTCTGAATGATTTCTTCGGTTTCGCTATCCAATGCGGATGTAGCCTCGTCAATCAGCAGTATCGGCGCGCTTTGCAAAAATGCGCGCGCGATTGCAATCCGCTGTCTTTGCCCGCCGGAAAGCTTTACGCCGCGATCGCCTACAATTGTATTATATCCGCCGGGCTGTTCCATTATGAACTTGTGCGCGCCCGCAAATTTCGCCGCGCGGATGACATCCGCAAGCGATGCGTTCGGCGCGGCATAGCGCAGATTTTCCAGAATAGTTCTGTTAAAAAGCGCCGTGTCTTGCGGAATAAACGCCACGCTTTTGCGCAAGGAATCCAAGGAAACATTCGCGATATTCTGGCCGTCAATCGTGATCTCTCCGGCATTCACATCATACATCCGCATCAGCAATTTCAGCAGAGTCGTCTTGCCGCCGCCGGATGCGCCGACGATTCCTATGTGCTCTCCACTTTTCACAGACAGATAAAAATCGCGCAGTATCAAATGCGACTTCTTGTCGTATCTGAAATCCACATCGTCAAAATTTATAGCTCCGCGCCGCGCGATTAAATCGGGCGCGCCTGATTTGTCTTTTACTGAAATTTTCGCGACCAGCTCTTTGTAATTCTGATAAGCTTCTGTTCCTGTTTCAAACAGCTCTGTCCATTTCCATATAAGATTCCAGACCGAAGAATTTATTGACGCGTACGCTCCTATCATAAAGACGACTTCGCCCAAAGTCATCGCGCCGCTGCGAAAATAAAAAACGCACAGCAGCATCGCCGCGGCAAAAACTATTTCTTCCAAAAATGACAGCGGCCCCCAGAACTTTCTGTCCGCCCGCGTATGGGCCTGATACCGCGCGTCGTATTTCTGCATCACTTTATCCAGCAGGGCCAGCTCTTTCATTCGGCCTGAAAAAGCGCGCACATTCATCGCGCCGCCGATAGTGTCCGTTGTCGCGCCGTGGATCTGGCTGACCGCCGCGGCAAGTTTTTTATTCGTTATGATTATTTTTTTGAAATTTATTTTGAACCATAAAAAGCGGATAATCATCCCGCCCGCGACAAGCGCCGTCAAAGACCAATGCAACCGCAGAATCAACCCAAGTGCGATAATCATAGCTATAAAATTAGCCATCATTTCCGCAAACAGTTTTTGAATTATCAAAACGGAATTGAATGCTATGTTGTTCGCCTGCTGGCTCATTTTTCCCAGCATTTTTTTGTTGATAAAATCCATAGACTGGCAATGGACATAGTTTATCAAATTCATCAAAACTTTTGAGCGGCTATTCGGGCGAACCCGCTGCCATATCAAATTCTGGGCCACATCGCAGAGTTTGAAAAACAAATTCGCTATTAAAATAATTCCCAAAACAATCGTTGCGGAATACCAGAAATTATTATGCGCTCCGTCCAGCAAATCTGTCAGCATCTGCATTTGAACCGCGGGAAACATACTGAAACCAGTACGGGAAATAATGAAAAACAGAGCATAAAAAACAAATCCCCAGCCAAAGAATGCCCAGAAATTTTTACGCAAGTATCCAATGAGAGTTCTGGGATTTTCTATCAGGCTGCATTCCAGCGGATATGATTCGGGGATTAATTTTTTTATTGTTTTCATAGTACGCGGATTATATAAAAAAATAGAAAAATGTTCAAATGAAAAAAAACGCGCCGTGCGGCGCGTTTGGTTTACAATCCGGATGTGTATCCAGAGATCGTAATCGCAGGATGCAAGACATACATATCGTGAGTGGTCTTGCCGCTGCTGGATTTTCCATCAACAAATCCGACGCAGCCGGACAGCAACATAATCGCGCCCAATGCCAATAATGCTTTTTTCATAGTTTTTCTCCATAGGTTGGCTTTTTTCAAAGCACTATAATTCTATCAAAAATCATCGCAGATTCAATAAGAATTTTTGCAGATAATTTATATTACGACATATTTCATTTTCTTAAACGCCGCGGCCCGCGGCGTCATCCCGGCGAAGGCCGGGATCCACTGCGCCGCAGGCCTTAACCTGCGAAGCAGTATGTCGCGGATATTTTCGCTTGCGCGTTAAAGCCTGCGGCGCAGTGGATCCCGAGCCTCAAAGGGATGACGATTTACTTCGTAAATCGGTTTGGTTTTGTTTCTGTTATAAAAAGATACTTTCTTTACATTTATCTATTTATTTAATGCGCCGTGCGACCAATAAATTTTTTTACCGCATACCGCGATAACATCAAACCGCGCCGCGCCGGTCCAATGTTTTTGGCGCATATAATCCGCCGCCGCGCGCCGCAGGCGGACCGCCTGGCTATGTCCGACAGATTCCACAGCGCCGATTATTGTCGGGCGATTTTTTACCTCTGCAAATATCAGCAGGTTTCCGCGGCGGGCGATTATGTCTATTTCTGCGCGCCCGGTTTTCTTGCCGGTTATATATCGCGATTCCAGAATCCAAAATCCGCGAAAGCGCAGATACCAGCGCGCGCGAAATTCCGCCATTATCCCGGCATTGTAAGAATTAAAATGCATATGGCTTTGCACGGAAATTCTCTCTTGCATCCTGCACATTTTTTGCTTCGTCGCTTGCATTACGCCCCTGGTCAACAAGGTCCAGGCTGCCGTAATATGCAGTCATCATCGGATCATACGAATTATCGCTGGACAGCCATTTGTCATCCCCGCTGTTCGGCGGCCCATACTTGTCTAATACCCCCTGCCAGAATGTCAGGATTTTTTTCTGCCGCTGATTTTCAAACTTTTCCGCCGCGCCTTCCGTTTCATTCACATCGTTTTTATACACAATCCGCCACACCAAATTATTAGTCGCATTGCTTGTGAAATATACCGCTATTGTTTCGCCCGTGGATGCCCGTTCAAGGTGCAATTCCGCCGCGTACAGCAATCCGCGCGCCCGCGCCAGGGATCGTATGCAATTTTCCAATTTTGCCGGAATGTATATACTTTGCCGGCGGCATTCGTAATCCAAGTTATATTTCCAATCCGGATGAATGGTATATGTTATAGAGTTTTTTCTGCGCGGCGCGTAAAGCGAATTGCCTTTGAAAAACAATGTCTGAACATCTTCAAAAGACATCCCCAGCAACACCCCGGCAATATCAAAATTGCCAACGGCAAGGCCTGTCGCGTCGGAATTCAGCGAAACAGGTCCGCTTGTAATATCGGTCGGATCCCGGTCCGCGATTTCAAAATCTTCAAACAAAAAAGGATCGTCGCCCGCCGCTTTGCAAGCGGCGGGAATTAGCAATGCGCAATTAGCAATTAGCAATGAAAAAATCATTGTTTTTATTTTTATAATAAAATTATTTTGTGTTCTCATTGCTAACTGCTAATTGCTCATTGTATAATTATTTCCACTACTTTGAATTTGAATATTGCCGCCGGGTCGCCGCCGCGTTCCAGATAGCGCGTCGCGTCAAACGGCGCTCCGTCTATTTCTGATTCCTTGATCCCCGGTTTGAAATTTATTTTCATATACGCGACGCCGGGCGTTATCACGGGCGCCGCATCAATCAGATTCGGATTTTCAAAAGTTTGCAGTTCATAATAAACCTGCCAGTAATCGCTGTCCGGCGCTTGCAGAATTTCTGGCGCAACGGACACCCGGCGCAGCATTTTTTGTTCTGACAATTTCTCTATCGCTTGGGCTTCCCCGCGCTTCCACTTGCTGAAAACATCGGGCATAGACATAGCCTGCATCACGGTGTAATTTTTCGTGCGCTCTGCAATATTTTCCGCAACCGGAATCACATAAAAATATTCGTAAATAAACTTTGCAATCAGCCGGTCCCGCAGTGCGCTTTCCGATAATTGCTCTATCGGTTTTGGCGAATCAACGCGGTCCGTTGAAAAATCGGCGGGCTGAAAAATATAGGCGTTTATCCGGGATTGATCGCCCGCGTCGTAAATTGCGCCGGAAAAATACAAGGCCGCAAAAGCCAGCCCCAAAATCAAAAGCCCTGCAAAAAATGCGATCAATCTGCGCATCAATTTCCTGTTTTATAAGCATTGAAATCCGCGACATAAAATCCCAAATTTCGCGGATAATTATTTTTGTTTCGTGCGACTGCCAAATAAGCCTCTATCCGAAAGGCCCCCGCTAAATTAGATTCAATGGTCGCGCGTACGCGCCAATTGCCGGACGATTCAGTGATATTTCCAACGGGCGATATGTCCAGCGAATTTTCAGCAACAGTCCAGATTTCACCGTTTTTTGCGCGCGCTTCATAATCCGGCAGCACGGCATTGGAAAACCTGGTGTATAAATCATCGGCGCCCGCGCAGAAAATCAGGCAGGGCTTTACCCCCGGCGCCGCGTCGTCAGAACCGGGACAGGAGTGCCTTTCCCCGCGGCACCAGCGCACTGAATTTGCGGCCGCGTCATTGGAAATTTGAAACCATTGGCGCGCGAAATTCAATGCCACGGATTCCTGCATAGCCTGGGCGACCGAGTATTCGCGCGCGCTGTCATTTTTTCCGATAACGGTCCAGTCGCCGGAAATCAAAATCGGCGACAGTCTTTGCGAACGCGCGGTCCACAGCAATATCCCGCACAGAAATATGATAATCAAAAAAGCGGTCAAAGACCAAATTCCGAAACTGCGGGAAATCGCGATGCGCTTTCCTGCGGGAAAAGCCGGCGTTTCAAAATCGGACGGATAGTTCATTGCTCGCTTCGCTCACATAGCCATCAGCCGTCAGCCCATAGCCGTCAGTCAAAAGACTATGGGCTGCGGGCTGGCGGCTATGGGCT
>JAIRZE010000023.1 GCA_031267375.1 Rickettsiales bacterium
GAACACTGCGTGTTCGTTTTGGTTTCGTTTATTTTCAAAAAGATATAATCTTTACACTTATGTGTTCGTTTTAATGAAAATTGCATTATCAATCCCTCCCAATTCTGGCGGCATATTCGCGAAACTGCGATTGCTGAACATTCAGCTCTTGCCATTTTTTATTTTTATTCTTAAACTCGCCGCGCTTCATAAATCTTTGGACGCACTTGTCAACAGCCGCCTTGCCGGGCGCGCCGGATTCGTTCAGAAAATCTTTGCCGAATGTGTAAGAGGTTTTGACAGCGCTCGCAAATCCGACCAACGGCGCGTTGTATTTCTTGTTGCCGGTTCGTTTGTAATAATTAAGCGGGTTCACCATATTGGCGCAGTCGTATTCTATGACCTTTGGAATATCCGCAGAATACTGGGACTCGCAAGATAACATCATATTTGTCGCGCATTTAATTATGACGGTAATCTCTTTCGCCGACGGCGCGGCGTCCAGCATTGGATTGCCGCGCAGATATTCTTTGTATTCGCCGAATCCTTTATCGTATTGAAACACTTTTGACTTGTCGTATATTATTCCGGAAAACGCGGCGGCGATATCGCCTGTTTTGCGAAATACGCCGCGGATATAAAGAAGTTCCGCAATCGGGCCGACGATTTCTTCCGTTATATCCAACTCTGTAATCTGCTCTACTAAAAACCCCAGACGCAGAAACGAGTGCCTGTCCAGCCAGTGCTTTAATTCGTGCGCCAGCGACAAAATGGATTCATAATTCTTGATGCGAATCTCGCGCAGCATTTCATCGCGGGAAAGATGTTGCCCCAGGGCCTGATTATAAAAATTGTCGCGCGCCGCGGCGTCTTTGGATAAAGAAAAATGATAAACGGTAATGGAATCATTTTTGATGTTGTAGATGCTGGAATTTTCAGCCAGATCTTTTATTTCGTTAACCTGGATTTCAACAAGATTTATATTTCCGAAAGAAATCAGCGGGATAATCTTGCGAACATCCTTGGCTTCGCCGGCATCCAGAAAATTCATAAATTCCAGATGACGGCGGACCGGAATGCTGTCGGCCGGTAATTCTGTTGATGGGCGTGAATTATTCAAAAATATGCTGTCGGCTTGATTTTCCGGGTTTTGGGCCGCAATTTTACCGCCAAATATTGTTCCGATTAAAGATGCCCCGCCCAGCAGCCATAACTTTGCTTTATTGGAATTATTTTTCAGATTTTTTTCAATCTTAAAAATCCCGGAATCTTGCGCCATTGCAAAAACTTTCTTATGTTTCTGGCTGGTACACTTTATACGGTGGTATAAAGTGTACCACTCTGAACGGCATTTTTTTGTTGATTAAAAACAGGAAATCGCATAAAATATGGGAAGTGAAAAATAAGAAACTGGTACACTTTATACCACCGTATAAAGTGTACCAGTTTTTTTGTAAAAGCATTAAAAAACGCGGCTTTCGGCCGCATCGCTTTCACATAAAAATGTTTGTAAAATGTCAGCCCAGCCTTCGCACTTTGTGCTTCGGCGGGCACTCAAAAATTTTAAGCGGACGCATTATGCGTCCGCTAACAATTTTTGGTGGTGCGGGCGGCGGGAATCGAACCCGCGTCTCGAGCTTGGAAGGCTTGCATTCTACCATTGGACTACGCCCGCAATCTGACACCCGCGAAGGCGGGCGTCCCTTGTAGCAAAGCACTTGACTTTTTACAAGAGATTCCCGCCTGCGCGGGAATTAAAGTGGTGGGAGCGGTTGGAGTCGAACCAACTCAAGCAAAGCTAACAGATTTACAGTCTGCCCCGGCTCTCCGACTCCGGCGCGCGCCCAAAACTTAAAATGCCCGCCAATTATATATAAATTTATTATAAAATCAAGTTTATATTGAAAAAGGTAATAAGGTGATAAAGTATTGCACCTTATCACCTTATCACGAGTTATCACACAGGGATTGGCCAGGCTGCGGAGTATGAGTGCGCCAATAATCCATAACCGCATCCCATTCGCTGCGCGTTATGCATCCGTCTTTGTTTTTATCCAGACATCTCACATCATCGGCATATCCGCGTTTTACATCCGCTTTCAAGCATCCGTCTTTTTCAAAAAGATATGATTCAGGCATATGCTCTGCCCCGCCCTGCTTTTCCAAATTTGGCGCATTTGTCCCGCAGCTGGCCGCCAAGCCGCAAATCGCGGCCAATATCATTAATTTTTTCATACGAATCCCCCCTTATTCTATTGTGATTTTTATATTTGTATCTTTGACTGCGTTTATAACGCCGGATGCTGCGCGCGCCGCCGTTTCTATATGCTTGTCTATCTGCTGGGACAGCTCTTTCGTGCCGGCGACATCAACGGATATGACCTGCTGCCCTGCTTCGTTTTTAACAGTCAGCTCGCACGGAACGGGCTGAATAGTCTTTGCAAGAAAGCCAGCCGCGAACCCAAGCCCCAGCAGCGCTATCCCGCCAAGCGTAAAAAGCACAATATGTTTGTTTGATTTTATTTCCGGCATTTTTTTCTCCTTTTAATTTAAGTATGCACTGTTTCATTTTTTGAATATTCCACATATTCAACTATTTCCCGCAGAGCAGCCTCTGGCCTGATTTCGCTGATTATCAATCCTTTTGCATAACCCGCGACCCTTTCCGCGGGCGCGCCCAGATCAAAGCAGGCGACCGGCAGGTTCATTTTCATAGCCTCGGCCGTGGTATATGAAAAAGTTTCCGGCCAGATGCTGGGGATGAAAACAATATCAATATCGTTTTCTTCCATTATTTTCGGCAAGTCTTCGCGCCGGTATTTTCCGACATTCTTTGTATTCGGCACCTGCATATCCGTCCCGATTAATATCAGATTTACACCACTCGGCAGCATCGCCGCCATATTGTCTATTATAGCTGATCCTTTGTACGCATAACTTACATCGCCCAGCACCGCTATGTTTATTCCGCTGTGCGCGCCGATTTGCGCCCTGCGCAAGTGTGGCACGAAATGCGGAACGACTTTTATTTTATCAGCCGTGAATGGATAAATTTTTGTTATAAGTTTACCGGTGCTTTGCGAAAACACTGTTATTTCATCGCAGCCGTCCCGAAAGAATTCGCCCCAAGCGCCCCGCCAGTCGCGCACATTTATCTGGGAATTCATATACGGGCAATTCTGCGCGCACGCGTCGCAAGATTCCGGCAAGCCGCAGTACTGCAAGCCCTCTGTCATCAGCATATCGCGCGGGCAAGCGCATAAAAAGCTGTGCGCGAAAAATATGACTTTGCAATCGCGGCTTCTTTTTCCCGCCGCCCAGCGTAAAATAAACCGAGTATCAGGCCAGCAGAGTACCACGCTGATCATTATTTTATTCGGACGGATATTATCAAGCAACGCAAAGAAAGAATCCGCATCATCCCGTTCTATTCTTTTGATTACAGCGCCGCGCCAGTAAATCTCGCAAACATATTTCAAACTTATGAAATTATATTTTATACAGAACAGCAAACCGGATTTATTATATCGCGAAATATTGTTATTGAAAAAAGCAACAGTGCCGCCGGAAAAGCCTTCGTTATCTATAAAAAAACCCTTGTCGCAGCGCAAGTCTGCCAGCGCGGATAAAAAATCCGCATCCGACAGATATTCATTCGGCATACGCACGCCGCAAAAAATATTGCGAAAAAACATATTATCCCACTATGCCGTTTGTTATGGTTATGGTCCTGTCGGCGCGGGACGCCAGATTCATATCGTGCGTCACAAACAGCATCGCCATTTTGTTCTGACGGACCAAGTTCAGCAGCAGATCAAAAACCGCGGCGGCATTCGCTGGATCAAGCGACCCCGTAGGCTCATCCGCCAGCAATACATCCGGGTCATTCGCCAAAGCGCGCGCAACCGCGGTGCGCTGCTGTTCTCCGCCGGACATCTCGCCCGGGCGGTGGGACGCCCTGTGCAGAACATTTGCGGATTTTAATAATTTCTTTGCGCGAATCTCGGCCGATTCTTCATCTGCGCCATCCGCCAGCATAGGCATAGCGACATTTTCCAGCGCGGAAAAATCGTCCAATAAATTATGCCGCTGGTATACAAAGCCGATTTTCTTGCGGCGAACCAGAGTGCGCTGATCCTCGCTCATCTTATGCACGGGTGTGCCGGCAATCAGAATGCTGCCGCTGGTCGGCCGATCCAGCAATCCTACGCATTGCAGCAAGGTTGACTTTCCGCAACCGGACGGCCCGACCAGCGCGATGATTTCGCCGCGATGCAGATCAAATCCGCCGCCGCGCAAGATGTGCAGAGGCTGGCCGCCTTCCAGGAAAGACTTTTTAATATCGCGCACGGACATTACGACATCGCCGCCGCGCGCCGGCTTGGACAAAGAGTTTAATATTTTATTCATTCCGAAGTACCTCCACCGGGTCGGTCTTTGACGCTTTCCACGCCGGATACAATGTTGCCAAAAACGCCAGCAAAACCGCCGTCAGCGCTATGCCCGCAACCTGCGCGAATTGAATCTTGGATGGCAATTCTGACAAATAATAAATATCCGCGGGAAACAAATCGCGCCCCGTCGCCCATTGGAAAAACTTTCGTATGGGCTCTATATACTTCGCGACTATCAGCCCGAACACGGTGCCGAATACAGCGCCGATAACGCCGATGCTGCTGCCGCACAGAATAAATATCCGCATCATAGATTTCCGTGATACGCCGAAAGTCCGCAACACCGCGATGTCCTTGTTTTTATCTTTCACCAGCATTACCAAGGATGACACTATATTGAACGCGGCGACGATTACTATTAATAATAAAATCAAAAACATAACATTTGATTCAACCTGCAAGGCACCCACGAATCCGCGGTTCAGATCGCGCCAATCGCGAACTATGAATCCCGCCGGCAATAATTCCGACACACTGTTTCGTACGCTTGTCGTGGATTCCGGATTTTTCAGAAATATGTCTATATGCGTGACGCCGCCGTCTGTATTCAAGTATTTCTGCGCGGTTGTCAGAGTGGTAAAAATATACCCCGAATCATATTCATACATACCCATAAAAAAGGAAGACTTTACCGGATAAGACATAATGCGCGGCATAGTCCCGAACGCGGTCGGCGTTGCTCCGTTCGCCGATACCAGCGATATGCTGTCGCCAAGAGTTATTCTTAACGCGCGCCCCAAAGAATTTCCGACTATTAATTCACCGTCTTTGATATCACCCAGTGATTTTCCAAAAATCTTTGTTCCGCCGGCAGTTTTGGCAGCCAGATCAGACATACGAATTCCGCGAACCATAGCGCCGGTGTTGTTTCCGTTTGCGGTGGCCATAACCTGGCCCTCTGCGATAGGAACTATGCCGGTGGCGTTTGCGGCAACAAGTTTGTTCTGCTTTAATTTATCAATCAGGAAGTCATAGTCGCGGATGCTGCCGTCCTGATGATAAATAACAATATGGCCGTTCATACCGACGATACGCCCCAGCAGAGTATCGTGAAATCCGCCCATAACGGACATAACGACAATCAGGGTCATAACCCCCAGGGCGATGCCGAGCAGCGACACCCAAGATATGACGGATCCGAATCCGCGCCCTTTTGCGCGCAGATAACGAAAAGCGATTTTTTTTTCCAAGCGTGTGAACATTTATGAACCTATTAACAATTAAGCCATCAGATTTTTGCGGATTTTAGAAGATGATTTTTTTGATTTTGCGATTGCCGTATTCTCATACGGCAGAGCAAAATTGAAAAAATCAGCCCAAAAGACGCGAAAAGATGATGTAATCGTTCCCTTTTGTTGTTATGAACCTTACAAATACAAAGCGTAAATTGTTAATAGGTTCAATATTCCTTTACCAAACTTCGCTGTGAATCTTTGCCGGGTCAAAGCCGTCGCGGGATTCAAACGGAACATCCGAAAATCCAAGAACGACCAAAGCCGCCGGCACTATGTTTTCAGGCAGACTGCACAAGCCGCGGTAATCGGCGATATTTTCAAGCGCGTGCGTCCAGCAGCTGGCGATTCCCAAATCCGTCGCGCGCAACAGCATATTCTGAATGCACGCGGCCGCGTCCAATTTGCCAAGGTCTTCGTTTTCGCCGTATTCCGCCGGAATCTTATTCCGGTCATAGCAAACCAAAACTGACACGGGCGATTCAGTGCAGAATCCCGCCCATTCGTAAAACTCTTTTATTTTTGACTTTGCTGCGGCTGATTTTATTACAATCAGTTCCAGCGGATGAATGCCTTCGCCGCTGGGGGCGGACAGGCCGCTGGATAAAATGAATTGCAGATTGCGATCGGATACGGGATCATTGCGAAAGCTGCGGATGCTGCGGCGCTTGTAAATATTTCCTGATGTCGGATACATAATATTACTCCTTTATAACCGTGCAATTATAATTTATATATGTTTTCAAATATACGCCTTTTTCAAACGATACGGAATATTCTTTGTCTGATTTCTTATTGAAATTTATCTTATCGCCTGACCACCGGTCCGACATTGCGCCCCTTTTCAAATCAAAAGTTTTTCCGCCAATATTTAATTCTAATTTGTCCTGACGAAACTTGGCAACAGTGTCCGCAGTGTCGCATTTCATAAGAATTGTTATATCGGAATTATATTCCGCCATTTTTTTGTTCAAATTTGCAATCCTCTCATTTGCAAGCATTTCCAAAACTTCGTTATTGTTTTCTTTTGCTATTGCCAGGATCTCATTCAATTTTTTATCATCCAAAATTCCCGCGGCGGCGTCCAGATCAAAGCCGCAGTTAATCCTTTCTTTTGATTTGCTCCAAGCCATCATATTTTTCCAATCGGTATGCGCCGGCCCATAACCCTGTTTGACCAGCAGCCCTAAAATATCTTTTACAGGCTTTGAATCCGAGCACAGCTTGTCGCTGAGTTCTTGTTTTATCTTTTCCGCGTCAACCTGCCCCAGCTTTGCGCCATAATCAAACAAGTCATATACGATTTGATATGAAAGGCTTGTCGGATTTTTTCTTAAAGCGACTTTCAGCGCCTCATCCAGATTTGTCGCGCCGTCCTTTATGCTTTTCCTGACCTGATTATCACTGCCTTGATTTACAGCCTTTATCAGGTCGTCATTCGGCGTCCCGGCAAAAGCCGCCAATGGAAAGAGAATAAATAAAAATCGTATGCTTTTTTTCATCTTTTATACACAATTTTTACCATAATTAATAACCTGAATTATTTATATTATTTATTTTTAGGCTATTATAATTATTTGAATTTACTGGATTATTTTAACAAAATCGCCTATTTATTAACCTTTTTGCTCTCTTATTCCTATTTTTAGGCTATTCCTGAATCAGCTCCCAAAATGCAGCGCGCCCCCTTCCTGTTCCTTTTATAATTTTACCAGAAATATCATCAAGTATATTTCCGATTTTCTTTATTTTTTGATTATCAGAAAGTATATCAGGCATTTTGCTTATCAATAAACCGTTTATATCGCTTCTTGTCGCTTTTTTATATTGTTTAAGATATCCCACCGTTCTATTTCTTCTCTGGATATTTTTGGATGCCGTGTTGAGAATCCGAATTTAGCTTTTTCTATCGCGGCAATATCTATATCCCCAACTGTTGCTCCATTGGCTGCCAATCCTGACCAATCCGTTTTTTTTTCGGATAGAATTTCATTTTGCTCCCTATCCGACATAATAAGCAGTTGCTGTCCCAACCGTTTTAACGGCATTCCCTTGTACCGCAAAATTTCGCCAGTTTCCCTGGATGGAATTTTAATGACGACAACACGCCGGTTTTCAGGAAATATCGTTTTAATATTTACAATTATTTTCTTATTGCTTTTGTCATATATGGATTCTTTCAATCTGACGATATCCTGAAAATCTTCGGTTCCAAATTCCTTTGTTTTTTCATTATACCCTATTATTAAATATCCACCTTTCATATTGGCTATGCCGACGCAATAGCCAATGACGCATTTTTTGTCGCCTTCAAGCGGACATACTGCCTCAGATGCCTTGAATTCAACTATTTCGTTTTCACGATTTTCTATCAAGATTTTTAATTCTTCCGTTGTCATAAATTATTCTTCCAGATAATCCCTCAGCGCTTGGCCGGATAACGGCGCGGTTTCCCGGGCCGGCGCAACTATTGAAATTACCCGCGGACTCATAAACACAACCAATTCCGCAAACGGGCTGATCAGCGTTTCAGGCGCCGTCACAAACGAATGAGTCGGTATTCCGATAAATACATAATTATCCCCCAATGTCGTCGGCAATCTGAAACTGGACAATTCGCCGCCGCTGGTGCGCAGGACTATTTTTGAATCAACCTTTTTCATTCCCGCAAAGTCGCCGTATTTCGCCGTCGCCCCTATTATCAGATCCGTTTCCAAGCGCTCTTCCTTGGAACACTGGCCTATGTCAAAGCGCGATTGCCAATCGTTCGGCAGAACAAAGCTGCCCTGAGAAATCAAGACCACATTTCCCTGCTGGCTTAAAAATTCCTGCAAGGTTTTGGTATTTATTTCAGGCCCCACAACCAATGCCCGGCCGACAACGCCCGGCACAGACATTTTCACATTGTTTTCACCCAAAGCCGGCAGAAGATTCATCCATATTATCGGATTGTCCGTGCGCGGATACACGCGGTATACATCTATATCCCAGGCAACCATATATTTTTTGGAGCCTATGTCCGATACCAGCTTTGCAACTTCGCGCTCTGTCTGGTAATTTCCCTCAAACACAACCGTCTTGTCAGCCCAGTCCACGATCAGATTCCGCATATCCGACCCGTGCATAGCATCCAGCAAAGCCATTATTATGGATTGATCTTTCGGCATTTTCATCAGCCACTTTGTGCGATGAAACAAATGAATTTCCCGCGCGGCGTCATCGTATGAATAATAAGCCTTGCCCATTTTGGTAATCAGATCCAGCGCATCCTGCAAAGATCCGGACTTTATGGAACCAGTTATTTTTCCAGGCAAAGATTCATCTTCTACCACGGCTATATCCGTGCCGTCCAAAAGCTTGGCCAGCGCATCTGCAACGGTCAGCTTTGTGAATTCAAATTCTTCCACATTGAATCCGGGAAGGGGATCGCCGGCTTCCAGGCGAACTATCTCCACAGGCTCTTCCGGAACGACGGAAAGAACGGATTGATTGTTCCAGTCAACCTTGCATCGCTTTGGCAAGTCTATGGAAAAGCGGCGCGCGGCATCGGTGGTCAAAGCGGCTTTTTTTGGAAATATTGGAACAGAGTTTTCATCTATGACCAAATTGTCAACGACATTGACCAGATCATACTGAGGCCCCTGCTGTTGCTGCTGGGCCAGCGGCTGACAGGCACAAATCAGCAATGATAAATTGGCAATAAGTAAAAGTTTTTTCATAGCTTTTTCCTTGACTTTTATACATAAAATACCTATAATATCAACAAATGGGATGGGTACCATCCGGCGGCTGAGCAATCAGCCGCTTTTTTTATTCCCGGGGCAGAACAATCAGCCCGTTATCGCCCAGTTTTGTTTCAATTATATTCCACGCGCGGTTAGGCTGCCCCGGTTTCAGCAAATGAATGCCTATCGGCCTTGCGATCAAATCTGCAAATTGCAGGCCATACCCGCCGGCAGATTTGACTTGTATTGAAATTCCAAACTCTTTTTCAGCGATTTGTTTGAAATAGTCATACAGCTTTTTATCAACATCCCTATATTCGTATAATGAATAAGCCCGCGATTCAAATGTTATAGTAGTATAGTTAAAATCATTCAGTTCTTGCAAGTATGATTTTATCGCAGACAAACCAAATTTCACAGCAGATTCATACAAATCATCTGGCAGATTCTTTGGGACGGCCTTGTCAAAAGCAACCGCTATGACTTTATATTGTATTTCCGACATCAATTGGTTCATATCGGACATAAAAGATTCCCTGGCCGAGGCATTTCTTAAAAACTCAAATTGCTTGACCTGTTTTCTGATGTCAACTTCGTGGAATATTGTATTCACATCTGGAAAATATTTCAGTTTAAGAGCTGCAAACTTTGGCAGCAATTTATTGCAGTATTCGGATTTTTCTATAATCATAAAAGCCAGAACAAACATTGGATATCCGTTTGGATTCAATGTGCGCAGATTTTGATCGCCGGACTCGTCAACAAAAACAAGATAATTTGAATTTTTCATATTAAAATTCTAGCACCCTGCTGAAAAATTTGCAAACGATTATAAATGCTGTTAAATAATAAGAAATCCGCCAGACGGCGGATTTTATATATTCATAACCTTTTCAAATTCTTCCAGGGTCATTTCAAAAATCGGCTTTTGGGACGGGGTCGCAAGGTCCTTTACCTTTTCAAACTCTGCGCGTAAGCGCTCTGTCAGATTTTTTTCGCCCAGCTTTTCGCCATAAGACACCAGAAACTGCAAGACATCGGCGGCAAAAAAGCGCCCGACATAGTTTTCCGCCGCAATTCCGCCCTTGTTCACGCAAATAGCCGACATCACGGTCAGCAGCTGGTTGTAAAAACCGGCCAGTTGCAAAAATTTCTCGTTGCTTGCCATATATCCCCCCCCGCTCCCTGTTGATATGATTATAAAAGTTATTGCCACAGTATTGCAATTAAATTATAATAATGATGCTATGAAATTAAAATTGCTAATTGCTAATTGCTCGTTGCTAATTCTTGTGGCTTGTTCGTCCCCGAACGGCGGCAGCATTGACAACGCCACGGTCCTGAACTGGGAGAACGAGGCGGTAACGACCGAGCAATTCGTAAAAGATCACAAAGTCTGCCTGGGGGTGGATCGCCCCGCCCATATGCCGCGGTCGCGCCTAGCAAAGCTGATCGCCCCGAATCAAAGCGGGCAAATGCCGGACTGGGACGGATTATGGGTTACTTTTCAGTCAAACGAGTATTCTGATGTCGGTCAAAGGTCTTTGATGTCCGTTCCGCCGAATTCCACATCCAAATCAGTTGGCGCATACAGAAAATGTATGTTCAGAAAGGGCTATCTGCTGCGGGCAATGTAAAAAAAATGAAGCCGCAAAAACTTCTCTTTATAACCAGCAATGCCACCCGCGGGCTGTACCTTTTCGGACGGCAGCTGCAAAAATTGGGCTTTGAAATAACAATCGCCGCGCCGGCTGGATCCCAGCACTTCTGGCTTTGGGGCGATTTCATCCCATTGCGCAAAGTTTTTAAGTTTCTATTTTCCACACGGAAATTCAAAGTTGCAACCGGCACTAAAATTTTTGCATTGGACAATGCGGCGGCGCGGTTTGCAACGCGCGCGAAATTAAAGTTTTCCGAAGCAGAGTTAAACTTTGGACTGGACCCTGTCGTATGGAATCCGAATGCTGCGACAATCGCCGCCCAGCAGAGAATTCTGAAAGAATTCGGAATCGCGCCGCATCAAAAGCTTATCTCGGTTATCAGTCCGCTTGGGGCCAGCTTGGACGAATTAATTTCCGCAGTTATTTCTTTGCCACGCAATGATTTTGTAATCGCGCTGACGGGATCCGCCGCGCCGCGCCGGGCAAAAAAGATTCTGAAAAAGATTGCGGATTCCGGCGCCGCGGACCGTATAATCTGCACCGGGGATATTCGTGATATGCCGTCGTTCTTGCGGGCATCGTTTGCAATATTTTCTTTGGGCGAGCATCAGGAACAATTATTAAAATCCGCCGTATCAATGGGCCGGCCGACAGTCTGGGCTGAAAACGATTATGATATAAAGCCGAATATAATATTGAAAGATGATTTGATAAAGACTCTGAATACGGCATTGGATTTGCCGGGGGATAAATTGGAAGCTTTTCAAAAAGCGAATCTGTCCGCCGCCAAGGGCTTTTCAATTGAAAAGACGGTGAAAGAATTTCTGGCTTAGCGAATAACACTATTCACTATTCACTATTTTTATGCTATAATCCGTGTTATGAAGAAATCCTTTTGGTTTTGGCTGTGCTTTGGGCTGGGCGTCGTTTTTGCGACCTATTTTTCAGCGCGTATTGCTATGACGCTTATGGGGCGCGGAAATCCCGCAATTATAAAAAACATTTCCATTCGCGCGGCAAATGGAAGCGCGGATATGGACGCCATAACCGCCGCCGCGGCCATTTCACCCGGAACAAAGACTTATTCGGTAAGTCTGGACGAACTGCGCGCGCGGATAAACAGCGTTCCGGATATAGAGTCTGCCAGCGTCCGGCGCCTGGGCAACGGAAATTTAGCTATTCAGGTAAAAGTCCGCAATGCTGTGGCGGTTTGGACCGACGGACAGGCTTTTTATCCCCTGACCCGCGACGGACTGATTATAAAACGGCCGACGGATACGCGACCGGAACGACTGGTGCTTTTCAAAGGCCCGCTGCCGGACGATATATCGGCAATTGTGCGGGCATTGCGCGGCGCACCCGGCGTGGCGGCGGCCGGCGATTATTTGGAATGGCAAGAGATGCGGCGCTGGAATCTGCATACAAAGTCCGGGGCAATTATTTATCTGCCCGAAGAAAAACCTGAAAATGCGATCTCGGCCTTGGCGGTGCTGGCGCAAAAACACCAATTGCTTTCCCGCGAAATAGCAATAATAGATATGCGCGACAACGCAAGGGTGCTGGTAAAATAGAGTAGAGAGTAAAGAGTAGAGAGTTAAGCTTAATATCTCTACTCTCTAATCTCTACTCTCTACTCTGAAAATGAATCTGCTTGACTCATCTTTTCTGTGCTTGGATTTGGGCAGCTCTGCGGTGCGCGGGCTGGCGTGCCGCGTGCAGAACGGGCTGATAACAAAATCCGCGGCATTTTCCGCGCAAAGCTATGATACTGTTTTCGCAATAAAGTCTGTTATTGATGAACTGGAAAAGCAAATCGGAAGAAGTCTGGATCGGGCATTTATAACCGGAAATTTCGGAAACTATGACTTTAATATCATAACGCGGACA
The DNA here is from genome assembly GCA_031267375.1 of Rickettsiales bacterium. Taxonomy (GTDB): domain Bacteria; phylum Pseudomonadota; class Alphaproteobacteria; order Rs-D84; family Rs-D84; genus JAIRZE01. The sequence continues at coordinate 12,939 of JAIRZE010000023.1, forward strand.
AGCAATTGGCCCAAAGAGCACAAGATAACCCAGGGCGATATTCTGGAACAAACAACGCGGGAACCCGCGACGGACGGCTTTGCGCCCCTGCATATAATTCCGCTGCGGTTTGATACAGCCGGCGCCAGAAATCTTGCGAATCCGGCGGGGCAAATTTCCACGGAACTGACATCCGTATTCGGCGCGATAAGCTGTGATTCCGCGCAAATGCAGAACGCGGCGGCGATTCTGCGTGCCGCGCATTTGCAGAGCGAGGGGTTTTACGACGGCGCCTATTTGCTGAGCCAGATGACGGAAACGCCGGCGGCATTTCTGGATCTGGGCGCGGAATTTTCAAGCCTCTCCGTATGGACGAAACGCGGGCCCGTGTTTTTCAAAAAGATAAATATCGGTCAGGATGCGATAACAAATGCCATAGCGGACGAATTTGACATAAGCCGCGCGGAAGCGCTGCGGATAAAGCACAGCGCGGTCCGCACCACTATTTCGGAAATGGACAGGTTTACACCCGCGGACGCGAATTATGATTTTTCCAGGGCCGATTTGAATTCCGTCGCGCTGGAAATATTGAATGAAATAGGGAATATGGCAAAGGAAGAATTGGCGCCGTTTTTAGAAAAATACGAAATAGACAAATTGTACCTGTCCGGCGGCGGATCAGAGCTGGCGGGGTCCGCAGACTTTTTCAAAACAAAGTTGAATGCTAATATTGAAATCCTGGGCGCTGGCGCCGCGGTCTTTGCATTGAAAGAATTCGTCTGGAATGCGGAATCTTATCGCGTGAAATCCTATCTGGCGCGGCGCGCGCGTTGGAAATCCCGCATATCCGCGCTTGCGAATATATTCGCGCGCAAAAAGAAAAAACGGCGCCCGCATTTGGTGCCGATAATGCCCAGTGTCGCGTCCTTTGATATGAACGATCCCGCGACATATATTATGTTTGCGAATGCCGGGATAGGGGCGCTGCATATTGACATTATGGACGGATTTTTCGTTGACAAGATTACTGGCGGAATAGAAGAATTGAGGGCGATCCGCGCGCGGACGCGTATGCGCCTGAATGTGCATCTGATGACGGAAAGCCCGGTGTCTTGGGCAACTGCGGCGGCAGAGGCCGGGGCGGATACTATCATAGTTTCAACCGGAACAGCCGGAGCACGGGCGGCGCTGCGGAAAATAAAGGAATTGGGAAAGCGGGCGGGAATCGCCCTGAACCCGGAATCGCCGGCGGCGATATTAAAGCCCGTATTGCGCGAAATTGACGAAGTCCTGGTTATGTCGGTCCGTCCGGGGGCATCGGGCCAAAAGTTTATGGAAGAAGTACTGCCGAAAATATCGGCGCTTGCAAACACGCGGAAAAAATACGGCCTGAAATATAGGATAAGTGTTGACGGCGGAATAAACGCTGAAACAGCACGGATGTGCTGGGCGGCGGGCGCGGATATGCTGGCCAGCGAAACATACCTGGCGCACGCGCCTGACTTTGCATTGGCGGTGGAATCGCTTCTGCCGAAATAATATTCTATCTCCGCTCTTCTATCTTCGCTCTGCGCTCTCTGTTAAGAATCCCTGCCTATTGCCGCGAACGAGCCCTCCGCGCTAGAATATTTTTGTAAATGAAATGGAGAATCGCCGTGAACAAAACAGCTGTTATGAAATTGTCGGACCTGTTGCGCCTGACGCCTTATCAATCTTACATACTGGAACAAAACGGGGAAAAGTACAATCTGGACCGGCTGATAAAAAAAGGCGTGGTGCTTTACGCTCCGTACCGCTGCACCGCCAGCCGCGGGATTGGCGATTGCATTGCGAAAGTATTTCGCGGGCCGCGCGCGGACCTGATCGGCAGCGACAGGATTCTGGTGCGCGACCAGCGCGGGATAAAGCTTTTTGCGACGGGATTTTTCAGCGCGCGAGACGGGCGAGGAAAATACTACGCGGATTCAAACGGCGCGCGGATAGAGAAAAGAATCTTTGACAGGATTGTGTAATCACATCAGCCGCAATATTTTCAAACTTATCATCATCTCGGAAATATATTTCGCCAGATACATATCGCGCAAAGAATCAAACTGGCTGCATCCGGATTCCAGCTCGCTCATTTTCTTCATAAATATTTCGTTCCGGCGAGTTGGCTCAAAATATGATCGCAGATTTTCAAAATATTCCGCGCCCATAATATCCAGGGCATTAATATTATCAAACTGAAACACCTGTTCCATAACCCGGTTCCACCCGATCGGCGCGGCCGCATTTCTGCCGCGCAAGGCAGCTTGCATTTCAGCCGCAGTGTCCGTTAATTTTTGCTTTGTGTTGTTTGGCAATGTTTGCGAGTAAATATTAATCTGGCTTTCGCCGTCCGAAAGATCGCGCGCGGATTCGTCAAGGATCAGCTGCAATTCCGCCCGCGATATTTCCGCGCCGATTTCATTATTATCCAGCCAGTCGGCGTAAGCGCCGTAAAACCGGCTGGAATAAATCAGCGCGACAGAATGTTCGGATTCTGAAATTCTCTTTTTTTCCGATCCGATAATTTCCCCGGCAAATGCTTGCTGCAAAGATCCTGTTTCCAAATATATTTTCCGCCGCCACAGCAATTCGGACGCGCGCGCCGCTATTTCATCATAAAACACAAAGTCTGAAATCTGCGCAGATGTCAATCCTTGCAAAGAAATTTGATAATCCGCAAAATGTTTTGACTCGTGGATTTTTATTCCGGGAATCCGCTGATTCAGCTTGTCTATCGCGCCGGATAATCCGGGCCTGGCATCCGGCGCGGGCGTGAAGAATTTTATAAAAATTGATTTTTTTGAATGATTGTACCCGCCTTGGTTTTGCGCCAATTCGCTTTCATTGGATATAGGAATTGTGTCAATGCGGACATCCTGGCCGGCGGCGCGCGGCGCGCCGAACCCCAGCGCCGCCAAGCCAAGCGCGAACAGGCGCTTTTTATGAAACATAGCTGAAAGACCCGCTAGTATCGGATCCCGTAGAGGGGCAATTGCATTCGCAGGTGCAGGCGGAATTTGTGGAACACAAAGCGCTTACCGGCGTCCCTGGCGCGCATCCTGTGTTGGTGCAGGTCGGATTAGCCTCGCAAGCGCAGGTTGATGTGCCTTGATTTACCGCGTGATAACCGGTATCGCAGGTGCAGGTGTATTGCGGATAGTCTGACGCAGTGCCAGATGAACACGGACACATCATTCCGTTTGAGTCTTTTGTGCCGCAGGCGACATAGGCTTCAGTTCTTCTTTTACCGCCGGTAATAGTTATTGTTGAGCAGCAATCTATGCAACTTATGGCTGCTGCATATGCGTCGCAGGCTGCAAATATTCCAAACATAAATAATACAAAGGATTTGATTTTCATTTTTCTTTTTCCCCCTGTCCTGCAAAATTCCCTGAACGAACACGATGTGTTCGTCATCCCGACCTTCGTCGGGATGACGCCGCGGGCCGCGGCGTTTATGTAAAAAGTTAATTTTCGTAAAAGAAAACCGCCAAGGAATTGGCGGTCAGGGAGTTAGAAAAATCATAAATATCAAATGACCCCGTCAGCTTTCGTCTGACCTTTACAGGCGAAACTGTTTTATAACTGACGGCCCCCCGACCCGGTCGGAGGTGCATAAAAAAAGACGCATCCGCGCCATCTGTTATGCGGATTCAATACAGCTTTTCTGTACTGGATATTTTCAGGATTTTCTAAGTCCTTGAACACACATCCCTGTGGATTCATTCAAAACTTTATCTGTTTTTTATGGAAATGTAAAGGAGAAAAGTGGTCAGGGGTCAGGGGTTAGTGGTCAGCAGTATGATTGTAAAAGAACAATTTTCTTAAAAAATAAAATTGCTCTTCATTTGCGACATACTGCTGACCACTAACCACTGCCCCCTGACCACTAATTAAAACTTGTCGTGGCTGGAAACAAAATCGCGCAGGTAATCCGGATCAAAGCTTATCATTATTTCAGACAACGAATATCCGCGCCGGCCGTTCGCATCCACAGATAATGCTATCGGTTGCGGCGCCGGCGAAGTTCCGCGCAAAATCAGATTCATCTGCGCCGTCATACGACCGTTAGCAAACTGCAAATTGCCGCCCGCATCGCAATGCGGCAATGACATTTGAAACGGAACCGTTGTCGCGAATCTTCCGTTTTCATATTTTCCGATAACGCGCAATTTTTTCAAGCGCGTCCGCCCGCCGTCCAATGCGGCCGCCAAAGCGTATTCCGCGTTCAGCTTTGTAATGTCTTCCGCGCCCGCGTAAAATTTATCCAGCCCCAGGCCCGCGACTTCACCGCCGTCAAAAGACAAGTCCAAATCGCCGGAAAGATTGTGCCATATATCATCCGCTATCTTTCCGCTGGTGGCCAAAGAAATATCAGCTGTCAAATATCCGCCGGATATATTCAATCCATTTGCAGAATTTACCAGCAAGTCGTGCAGGACGAACTTGTTCAATTGCACGACGGCGGAATATTCATTTTTATTCTTTTTTATATCGGCCAATAAACTGCCGTTTTTTGAATCGGTTATTGAAAAACTTTGCGAGCCATCACGCAATGAATACGCAAAATTATCAAACTCCATTCCACTGAATATAACACTGTCCGCAAGCAATGAAATGCGAATGCCGGAAAGCTCCAAAGGTGCCAGAATCGGCGCGTTTGAAAGGAATTGCTGCTCTTCGTAATCATCCAGATAATCCTGGCTGATAAAAGAATCCAGATTCAGCAGATCTGTTTTCAGCGATATGCTCGCGCCATTGGCAGAGCCTTCAAAAATATGCCCTGCGATTTCTATTTTCAAGTCCGCGATATTGCCGTTTTTATATTTTCCGGAAATTTCCACCGGCATACCGGATTTCAAAAACCTGGTGTCTATGTTTATTTCAAAGGCTTTCAGCAGGCGCAGCGCATCTTGGTGAGCGAACGAGAATTTCAGCCCGTCAAAATTCAGACTCCAATCCGCGGTCTGGAAATAAATGCTTTTTATTTCGTTGTCCGCAAAAACCTCGCGCAGGGCGCCGCGATTCACAAGCATTTCTTTTGACACCAGCGGAAAATTCAAAATGCCAAGGCCCTCTTCCAAAGATATATTTTCGGAATTATAGTTTATGACATACCGGCCGCCTTTGATAATCATAGTTCCATTTGCAAACGGCGTCGTAAAGGCAACTTTTCCGTCGCGCTTTCCAAAATAATCGCTGAACTGGCCGGGCGCAGGCAAAGCGTTGCCGTTAAAAATCATATCGTATGATTTTTTATTTACGGACAGCGCGCCGGTTGCTGAAAATGATTGATAATCTTTTAATATAAATTCTTCGCATACGAATTCTTCCGGCGTTCCGGAAAACAAGCATTCGTATTCCGGCGTAGAAAGCATAATGCGCGACGCGCCGTCCGCGCCGATCTTTCCGCCGATGGCTTTCATATCATCTGCGGCAATTTTGTTAATTATGACTTCATCACCCTGCCCCGCCGCATTTATTTGAATACGCGAAAAGTCGCGGCCTGCGAATTTCAAGCGGCCGCTTAAATCCAAATCGTATTGCGAGTTATTGAAGACAGACGCATCCGCCAATAAAAAGGACAAATCAAAATTTATATTCCGCGCGGATAATATTATGCGACGCGAACCGTCTTCATACAAATTAATTTCGCCGGAAAATTCGCCGCCGGCCGCATTACCTGCAATATCATAAAAACGAAATCCGTATTTTCCGTCCCATTCAAAACTCATATTAACTTTTACCGCGCCGCGAATTTTTGGGGTTTCCACCGCGAACCAGTCATTAAAGCCGTCGGTGTTTATCGCAAAAGTCCCGCGCGCGCTGCCGTCCGAAAACAAGTGTCCGGATATTTCCAAATTCTCGTTCGCATTGCGGATTTGAAATTCGTCGCCCTGGCTTTGAAAGTCATATCTGTGCTCGCTGGTGCGGACGGTGCCGCGCAGAATTCCGCCGGCCAATATGCCGTCCGTTATTTCATAATCCTTGCCCAGAAAGCTGATGATGGAATTTCGTATCGTTATTTCCAAATTATTTGCAGGCGGCGACAATTCCGAAACCTGCAAGCGCGCGCCACTGACCGTTATTTTATCCGGCAATCTTAACGCGCCCAGATCAAAAACAGAAGACAACGGCACCGCGAAAACGACAGAGTCCACCGTTCCGTTCGGCAGCTTTACATCGTGGATGGCGATTGTCGCGCGACCCAGCAAACTGAAATGCACGGGGCCGTCAATCTGAATTCCCAATACATTTTCTATCTGGGGGCGCAGGCGGTCAAGATTTATAAAAGGCGGAATAATGACGACGCAAAGCGCTAACGCGCCGGCGAGTCCCGTAAAAGACCAAAAAATCCTGCGTTTATAGCGCGGCTTCATAATTTCATTCTCTCTTGTAATTTGATTATAATAGATTATATTTGTTCTTGTGAATAAAAATCTTTTTAGTCTTGAAAGCAATTACAAGCCGACCGGCGACCAGCCGGCCGCCATCCGCGAATTGGAATCGGGTCTGAATGACGGGCGGCGCAGCCAAGTCCTGCTGGGGGTAACAGGCAGTGGCAAGACCTTTACAATGGCGAATATTATCCGCGATATGGGGCGCCCCGCGCTGATTATGGCGCATAACAAAGTCCTGGCGGCCCAGCTTTATACGGAAATGAAGTCCTTTTTCCCGAACAATCATATTGAATACTTTGTTTCCTATTATGATTATTATCAACCCGAAGCTTATATGCCGACGACGGATACCTATATAGACAAAGACGCCAGCATAAACGACCAGCTGGACAGAATGCGGCACAGCGCCACGCGCGCTATGCTGGAAGAGCGGGATGTTGTCGTCGTATCGTCGGTATCGTCAATTTACGGCCTGGGAAGTCCGGAACAATACGCCGGGATGAAGGCTGTGTTTAATCACGGCGATAAAATTGGCGCCGCGGATGTGGCGCGCGCTTTGGTGGATATTCAATACGCACGGAATGATGTTGCGTTTGAGCGCGGCGACTTCCGCGTGCGCGGCGATACTTTGGATATTTTCCCGTCGCACAGCCAGGACCGCGGCTGGAAGCTTTCATTTTTCGGGGATGAAATAGAAGATATATGGGAATTTGATACGCTTACCGGCGGGAAAACGCGCCAGTTGGACAGAATCGCGGTTTATCCGAATACTCATTACGCAACGCCTATGCCGACGATTATGCAGGCATTGGGGCAAATCCGCAAAGACTTGGATAACCGGCTGGAATTCTTTCATAATAATATGAAATATGTGGAAGAGCAGCGGCTTCGCGAGCGCACTAATTTTGATATAGAGATGATGGAGCAAACCGGCAGCTGCCGCGGCATAGAGAACTATTCGCGGTATCTGTCGGGCCGTGCCCCGGGCCAGCCGCCGCCTACATTGTTTGAATACTTGCCGAAAGACGCGATTTTGTTTGTGGACGAATCGCACGTAACGGTGCCGCAGATCGGGGCTATGTACAAGGGCGACCGGTCGCGCAAAACTACACTGATAGATTACGGATTTCGTCTGCCCAGCGCATTGGACAACCGGCCGCTGACTTTTGAAGAATGGGACTCGCTTCGCCCGCAGAGCATTTTCGTATCGGCCACCCCTGCGGATTGGGAACTGACCCAGGCCGGCGGCTTGGTGGCAGAGCAGATAATCCGGCCGACGGGACTGCTGGATCCGATTTGCGATGTAAAGCCGACCGCGCATCAGGTTGACGATTTATTGGAAGAGATAAAAAAAATTACAAACAAAGGACAAAGGACAAAAGGACAGGTGCCAGATAAATGTCCATCTGTCCATTTGTCCATTTGTCCTTCTTCTGCCGTTCTTGTTACCACCCTTACGAAAAAAATGTCAGAGCAATTGACGGACTATCTGTGCGAAAACGGGGTTCGCGCGAAATATCTACACAGCGATATTGAAACTTTGGAGCGCATAGAACTGCTGCGCGAACTGCGCCTGGGCGAATATGATGTCCTGGTAGGAATCAATTTATTGCGCGAAGGGCTGGATATTCCGGAATGCGAATTGGTCGCAATTATGGACGCGGACAAAGAGGGATTCCTGCGCAGCGCGCGTTCTTTGATCCAGACCATTGGCCGCGCTGCGCGAAACAAAAACGGCCGGGTTATTTTATACGCCGACAAGATAACGGATTCTATGAAGGTCGCATTGGATGAAACCGCGCGCCGGCGCCAGATACAGAGCGAATACAACGCGGCGAACGGAATAACCCCGCGCACCGTGATAAAGTCTGTTTTTGCAGAGGTCGGGGACAAGGACGACGCGTCAAAAATAAAAGACCGCGGTCTAAAATTCGTGTATAATAAAAACGGCGGCGTTATGGACAGGAAAGACTTGGAAAAAGAAATAACAAAGCTGACAAAGCAGATGCATAAATTCGCCGAGAATTTGGAATTTGAAATGGCGGGAAAGCTGCGGGATGAAATCCGAAAAATGCAGGACGACTTGCTGTTGTTGGAGTAGCGGCTATGAAAATAAAATTAAATAATTTAACTGAAACACTAAAATTCGCGGCGAATTTTGCAAAAACTCTGCAAAGCCCGCAAACGGTGGCATTGCACGGGGATTTGGGTATGGGCAAGTCAGTGGTGGCGCGCGCGATAATACAAACCCTGCGCGGGGCGGATACAGTGGTCCCCAGCCCGACATTTACTTTGGTTCAGAATTACGACGGGCTTTCGCATTTTGATTTGTACCGGATTTCGGACGCGTCGGAATTGGAAGAAATCGGATTATCGCACGCAATTGCGAATGATATTACATTGATAGAGTGGCCGGAAATAGCGGCGGACCGCCTGCCCCGGGACACAATTCATATTTACATAACGGGCAGCGGGGATACGCGGGAAATAGAAATAATTAAAAGTGCAAAATAAAACCGGCTTTGCCGGATTTTTAATTTCTCAAAAATGTAAGTAATGTATATTTTTAGATGCTTTTACTAAACGCCCCGTCAGGGGCGTCATCCCGGCGAAGGCCGGGATGACGATTTACTTCGTAAATCGTTTTGGTTTTATTTTTTTCTGACTTGAATATGCACTTCGCGCAGTTGCTGCTCGCTGACTTCGCGCGGGGCGCCCAACATCAAATCGCGGCCGCGCTGATCCGTCGGGAAAGCAACGACTTCGCGCAGGTTGGGTTCGCTAAGCATAATCTGCACCAGACGGTCTATTCCGAACGCGCAGCCGCCGTGCGGCGGGGCGCCGTATTGAAACGCTGCGTACATTCCGCCGAATTTAGCCTTTACCTCTTCTTCGCCATAGCCCGCAATGGCAAACGCCGCTATCATAGTTTCCGGGTTATAGTTGCGAAGCCCGCCGCTGCAAATTTCCGCGCCGTTCAAGACCATATCAAACTGATTCGCCTTTATCGCCAGCGGATCGCCGGACAATTCTCCCTTTGGCAATGAAAACGGATTGTGCCCGAAATCAATCTTGCCTGTTTCCTCGTTCAATTCATAAAACGGAAAATCTTCCACCCAGCACAGACGAAATTCTTGCTTGTCTATCAGGCCCAGATCTTCGCCCAAACGATTGCGCAATTTTCCAGCGGCTTTTGCAGCGGTTTCCGCCTTGTCGCAAACAAAGAACAGGCTGTCGCCGTCCTGTCCGCCAACAAGTTCTTTCAGCGCCGCGATTTGCGTTTCATTTAATTTCTTTGCAACGGGCCCCTTCGCGCCGGCCGATTCAAAGGTCAAATAAGCCAATCCGCCCAGGCCCAGCTCTTTCGTCGCATATTCGCCCAGCTTATCAAACCAGCTGCGCGGCTTGTCAATTGTCGCGGGGGCCGGAATCGCACGAACGACCGCGCCATTTTTAACCGCGTCCGCAAATACGCCGAAATCTGAATCGCGGAAAATGTGCGAGACATCGGAAATTATAATCGGATTTCGCAGGTCCGGCTTGTCGCTGCCGTATTTCAGCATAGCTTCATCAAAAGGAATATGCGGAATTTCAGATGCTATTTTTGCGTCCGGCACAAATTCGCGAATCATCGCGGGCATCAAGGAATCGCCGACGGCCTGAATATCGCGCAGGTCCACAAAAGACATTTCCAAATCCAACTGATAAAATTCCAGCAAGCGGTCAGCGCGCAAATCTTCGTCGCGGAAACAGGGCGCTATTTGAAAATAGCGGTCAAAGCCTGAAATCTGCAAAAGCTGCTTGAATTGCTGCGGCGCCTGGGGCAAAGCGTAAAACTGGCCGTGATGATGACGCGACGGGACTATGTAATCGCGCGCGCCTTCGGGCGATGATACAGTCAGAATCGGGGTCTGGAACTCGCTGAACCCCAGGTCCCACATATGATCGCGCAGGAATTTCATAACGCGATTGCGGAATAAAATATTTTTGTGCAAGGTTTCGCGGCGCAGGTCTATATAGCGGTATTTCAGGCGCAGCTCTTCGGAAACATTGCCATCATCGCCGAAAACCTGAAACGGCAGAACATCGCTGCTGGTCAGAATTTCCCAGGATTCGCACTTTATTTCTATTCTTCCGGTCGGAATTTTGTCGTTGACGGCCGACGCATCGCGAGCAACGACGGAACCGCGAACGCTGATGACAGATTCGGGGTGAATTTTTTCAAGGCCGGCATCGCCGCCGTCCAGAACGATCTGGGTCAGTCCGTAATTATCGCGCAGGTCAATGAATAAAAGCTGGCCGTGATCGCGCTTGCGATGAACCCAGCCGGATAGGATTACGGATTCGCCGACATTGGCGGCGGAAAGTTCGCCGCAGGTATGAGTGCGATATTTGGATTTTAACGAGAGCATTTTGACACCTTTTTTTGTAATTTTTGATTTACGCAGGGGCGCAGAATTCCGCGCGGTGCCACCCTGATTTATAACTTTTGCCATCGGGCTTGCCTGCTCTTCGTTTGTCGGACGCATCATTGCAGGTTCACAGCTTTTCGGCTTAACAGAACAGATTTTTGCACAGGTTTAGTAAAAAATCAATAAAAACTTGAAAAAACAAAATATATAGTTATAATAAAAATCAACAGCGATAATCTACTAACAATAGGGAGCTGGAAGAAGAACAGCCGCGTCTTGTTGGCAAAGCTTATTAGAACTTCCCGGGAACGCCCGTCATAGCGGAAGTCTCTTTAATGTTCAGGCGAGCAGCGAGAGATAAAAAGGCTTGCGCAGCGATGCGCGGGCAAAGCAAGGTGGCACCGCGCCACGCAAAGTGCATTTTTTATGCGCGATATGCGTTGCGTCCTTGTGTTCTTACTGCAATTAAGCATACAACACAAAGGAGCGCATTATGAAACAAGTAAGAACGCATATCGCCGAACTTTCACAATTGAAGACTGGCGATGAAATAACAATCGCTGGACACGCACAAATCGTGCGCGCCCAGTCATCTGTCGCGTTTATAATTTTACGCGACATAACCGGCAGCATTCAATGCGTAATCGGCAAAGAGCATCCGCAGTTTGCGGAGGCGGCCGAACTTACGACTGAATCCGTGCTGAAAATAAGCGGTAAAATTGCCGAAGCAAAAATAACGCCCAGCACGCCGTTCGGAATGGAAATTCAAATAGAATCGTTCTGCGTGCTGTCCCGGGCCGAACCTTTGCCGATACCGGTTGTTGAAAAAGGCGGCGCGGAAGTGTCGGATGAAAAACGGCAAGACTGGCGGTACCTTGTCCTGCGGCGAGAGCGCGACGCAACGATTATGAAGGCGCTTTCCGCATTGAACCACGGCTATCACGAATTCTTGATCTCGGAAGGCTTTTTGGAAATTCATACTCCAAAGCTTATGGGCTCTGCAAGCGAGGCGCATCTGAAATTATTTCATCTGGATTATTTCGGCGGCACGGCTTATTTGGCGCAATCGCCCCAATTATTCAAACAGATGGCGATTGCATCCGGTTTGGAAAGAGTGTTTGAAGTTGGCCCGGTTTTCCGCGCGAACCCTGCATTCACCACGCGGCATCATACTGAATACACCAGCTATGACATAGAAATGGGATACATTGAAAGCTTTGACGAAGTTATGGAAGTATTGGAAAAAACAGTTGCTTATATTTTGACCAGCATAAAAAAATCTGTTGGAAAAGATATAAAAAAGCATTTCGGGATTTCTGATTTCCAATTGAAAAAGCCTATTCCCAGAATCACGATGCACCAGGCGAAAAAGATTTTGCGCGAGCGCGGGATAGTTTCCGCCAAAGCAGACCTTTCCACCGAAGAAGAAAAAGCTATCGGAGAATATGTAAAAGAAGAACTGGACAGCGATTTTGTGTTCATTACGGAATTTCCGTGGGAATCGCGGCCATTCTATCACAAGAAAGGTGTGTCGTCGGATACCGGCGAACCGATTTCCGTCAGCGCGGACTTGATTTACAAGGGGCTTGAACTCACGACATTGGCACAGCGCGAGGAAGACTATAAGACATTGTGCGCCCAAGTTGCGGAAAAAGACCTTAAACAAGAAGGACTGCAATGGTATCTGGATTGTTTCAGATTTGGAATGCCGCCGCACGGAGGATTCGGAATGGGTGGCGGCCGTCTGGTAAAGCAATTGCTGGATCTGCCGACGGTGCGCGATTCGGACTTTTTGTACCGCGGACCGAACAGAATGATACCATAAAAACACAGCCGGTAATCCCGGCTGTTTTTTTATCTGACTCTCTGTTAAACAAGTTTTCACTTGTTTGCGATAAAACTCGGAGCGTCATTGCGAGGCGGCGCATAAACACGCAGCGTGCAGCGCCGTTGACGCAATCCAGATTGTAAAAAGTAGCG
>JAIRZE010000103.1 GCA_031267375.1 Rickettsiales bacterium
AAAATCCGCCGTCGCGACAGGTGCTGATTTGCGGAAAATTGCAGAACAAACGCGCGCCTTCTTTTCCTTTCCAGTCTTTTTCGCAGCTGTCATCGCAGCTGACAGTTCTGTTGCGCACTGGATCGTTGCGGCAGTCATTGGCCAGCGCTGCAAAGCACACGCAGATTCCGACAATTGCAAAAGAAATAATTTTATTCAGTTTCATTTTGTTTTGCTTTTAATTATCATTTTAATTTTATTTTACAAATTTTCCGAAGTAAAATTTGTCATTCCCGCGAAGGCGGGAATAGGGCTAAATAAATTACAATGTTTTTTATTCAGAGCCCTATCCCCGCCTGCGCGGGGATGACAAAACTGCTTCGTAGTTTTGCAAAAAAAAGATTTACTAACTATCTGTGTCTTAACCAAATACTTTTTCACCAGTCCGCGGGTCTATCAAATCTTCTATCGTCGGCGTTTTATAAATATCCACTTTATCCAATTCTTCCGCCAAGTCTTTCCATTCCGGATTCATTGTTTCTATCAGTCTGTATTTCCAAGCGCGATTCCATTTTTTCAGCATTTTTTCTCTGGCAATCGCGTTGTTTATATATTTGTAATATTCATAATAACCCAATTTATGAATATTTTTTTCTTTTGTAAATCCTTCCACTGTTCCGTTTTTATGTTCCAGCATTCGCCGCGTCAAATCATTCGTTATTCCTATATAAGTTCCGCCGCCTTTTCTGTCAAACAAAATGTAAACCCAAAAATGATATTCTTTTTCAAGCGTCAGTTTCATTTTTCAAAGCCCTATTCCCGCCTGCGCGGGAATGACAAAATCACGAAATGATTTTGTAAAATTAATAAAACAGATAAACGGTTTACTTTATCCCCCTTTGTACAGGCAGGTGCCGATTTCAGTCCAGCGGCCTTTTACTACCTGCTCGCACTTATACTGATACCAGCCGTCTTCCAGTTTGCAAGAATTCGTAGAACTGTCGTATTTCGCAAAGCCCTTGCCGCCCGTATTTTCGTCTTCCATACGGCACTTCAATTGCTCTGTGCTGTTGATGCAGATTCCCCAGCCGACATTGGTACCCGTACCACCTGCTTTTGCTAACTTTTCGCCGCTTATGGATATTCCGGACATAGAGCGCAACATAACATTCGTGCCGCCGTAAACCTGGGACGCATACTGTATATCTGGTTCCATAGTATTATCAATATCATTGGCATCGCTGGTATATAATCCGCCGCATTCTTCGCACACGCCGCGCAGCTGGAACGCCATATTCGCAACCGCGTCTTCCACAATATACTGCACTTGTCTTGCAACCTCTGGCGCTTGCTGTTTCAATGCCGCGAAAGTCGTCGGCTTGTTGCTTGGGTCGCCGCAGTTGGTTATCGCAAACTGGGCCAGCATTTTGGCCAAAGAACCGTTCGGTGAATTATCGCTTACCTGATCGGTCAACCCATTGTCCGCCACCAATCCCGGCTGCAAATTGCGGCAACCGTACGGATAGGCCTTGCCGTCGCTTGTCAGCGGGCGGCACAAGTCTTTTACATAATTATCCAGCGCGTCCTTGCACCCTTCGGCCACTTTCACATTATCCACCGCGCTTACAAAAGACTGCAACGCGGCCAGTCCACAAGATGCGGCATTCGTAACCTTGCCCGTCGCCTGGTCAAAAGTGCATTTCGGATCGTTCGGCCCGGCGTAAACCGCCGCGCAAGCCGCGACCTTGTCCGCGCACATAGCCTTGGCCGCGTATGCATTCAACGCGCCCGTGGATTGCGCCCTGGTATTATCAAAGCTGGCCAGCGCGCCGCTTTGCGTGTCATAGCATTCTTTCATCGTGCTGACGCAGGTTGATTTTACTTCTTCTATTTTTTCATCCTGGGCCTGGGCGATTTCCACCATAGACTGGCGCTTGAATTCATTCCAAACTATATCAGCCTTGTCCCGGCAGGTATTCAGCGCGGATTCTGCAAACATCCGCTTGCCGTCCATAAACTTGTTAAATTGCGGATTCATCTGGGCAATGCTTCCGCCGTTTTCCAAACCGTCCAATTTGATAAGCTTTGTCAGATCTTGCAAATGCGCAGAATAAATCGGTTCCCCGGTCGTCGCATTAATATACATTCCGGTATAGTCCAAGCACTTTGCATAATCTTCGCCGCAAGCCATAGGCCCGACAATCGCGGTCTTTACCTTTGTAATGCACTCGTTCACATCGGCGCTGTTGTGGCTGCGATATTCTTCCAGACGCGCGTCGCGCAATATTTGCTCGGCCTCTCTTACTGTTTTCGCCACAGCTTCGCGCTGTTGTGTGATTTTCTTTTCATAAGAATTGCAATCATTGCCGATTAAAATGCTGTACGCGCTTTTCGCCATAGTGAATGTCGCGTTATTGTCGCACGATTCCTTTACCATTTCCGTGCATTGCTTGTTGACGGCATTGTACAATTCCTTGCCGGATTTTTCGGTAAGATTATCGTTGGAACCGCCGCCGAATATGCCGCCGTCGCCGCCGTCCCAAATGTCTTCCATAGCGGCGCTGAAATCCACCTGGACCAGGGTTACGGTTTTATCCGCCTTTTTCTTGCCGGAAATCAAGTCCGCGATTTCCGTCATAATTTTCTGGGACGCGCTGACATCTTTTTTAATCGCCGCTTCGCCGACGGTGGCCTGGTACATAGCATTAACCTCGGCCGCGGATTTGTCCACCGCGTTCAGGTTGTTGTCCTGGAATTGCATCAGCAGGGTTTTGGCCTGGTCCAATGCCGCCTCGGTATCTTGGAACTCTGTAAATTTATCGCTGCAATAGCACCGCCGCCAAGTATCATTCGCGTTGGCGCAGAATTGATCCATACAAGTATTATACGATTCGCGACAGTTCTGGTACCCGGTTCCCATTTTTGATAAATCGGAAAATACGGCGGTCGCGCGCGCAGTGCCTGCGCGGGACATATTTGCGCCGCCGCCCAAACCGGAAATTGCAGAGCGTGCGGAACCCGCCGGCGTTGCAGAGCGGGCCGCAGTTGTTATTGCGATGCGCGACATTGCGGTGGTGGCGGTTTGTCCCAAACCGCCCAGGCGACCTTGGGACAAGGTCGCCCCACCAGATGCGGTGCTTTGATTCAGTCTGGCCGCACGGCCAACGACAATGCCGGACGCAGGGGCAATCGCGCTGCGCGCATTGCGCTGTGTGGCGCCGCGAGTTGCGGAACGATTCGTTGCAGTGTTTTCTGTACGAACAGAGTTATTGGCAGGAGAGTTTTCGCGCTGAACATCGGAAACCTGAGCAGATCCGCGTGGATTGGGCGCCGCGGCCGCAAAGACAGAGCCGCCTAAAAGCACCGTATTTATACAAAAAATCGCAGATAAAATTCGTTTCAACTTGTTCTCTCTGATTTTAATTTTATCAAAATACCAGTGTACGACACAAGAGTTTTTTTAAGCTCCTGCCCCCGCTTGCGGGGGCGGGATAGAACAACTTGATTTTGCAAAGCAAAATCTTAGTTGTTCTTGGGTGGGGGCTTACCCTGGAAGTAAAAAATAATTTTTATATTTCCCAAATGAAGCCCCCACCCAAGATTTCCAACGGCGGCATAGCCGCCGGGAAATCTATCCCGCCCCCATAAATGGGGGCAGGGGTACGCTCCGAGCTATAATCCCCCTCTTACTCTATACAGCAATTCACCGCATTCTTGACCCACGCACCCAATCGTTTCGCAACCGAATTCTCGCGCGGTTTGTCCTGCACCGATTGCGCAGTTTGCTCTATGACTTTTGCCTTTTGCCCTTTGCCTTCTTCTATCTCTGGTGCGGCGGCAACCACTTCCGCGCAATCTATCAGGTTCATATTCACGCCCCAGAACAGGGAATAAAGCTCGTACGCGCGGTCGTACATATCGTATGCTTCCTGCTTGTTGCCCAGCGAGAATTGCTTGTCGCCAACCTCAAACAATCGCATAGACGCCGCCAGCAAATGTTTTGAAATACACCATACTTCCGCGCCGCCGTTATTGCGCTGAACTATCTTTTGCATCAATTTCCCCCGCATATCGCGGACTTCCTGAATCATATCGTAAAAGCTGGTCTTGCCGGTCTTGGCGCCGGAAAACTTAAAGTGCTCTTCCAATGAAATCAAATTCATCAAGGCAATCGTCAAGTCCTGATCCGAAGACAAATCCAACGGATTGGCCTTTTTCGTCGCATCCATTTTTTCAACCAATTCGTTTAATTTTAATTTTTCAGTCATAATTCATATCCTTTATAAATAAATAATTCCAGCGAACACGGCGCTGGCCGCCGCAAGCGCTCCGAACGGCAATATTACTTTTTGAAACTTGAACCGCGATTTGCCGCCGTTTTCCCTGATAAGTTTCGCATTCCATTTTTCCGCCGCATATAAAACCACTGTGCCGATGACTGTTCCCAGCAATAATTTATCTATTCCGAACAGAGTATTTCCGTCGCCGCCGAAACGAAAATTCGGCAGCAAATATACCGTCGCAAAAAATCCATACCAGACAATGAAGTCCAAGACATACCAAATTGCGCTTTTAACTCCGCGGCGGTTCAGCCATTTCGCGGTCCAGAACACCATAATCAGGGTCAGGCCGCCGGCCCAAATTCCGCCCAAGACCAAATCAACGCCCCATAATTCCAGAAATGTCAGGCCCGCGCCGACCGCAACCGTGCAAACGGGGCAGACGGCGTGTGCCATAAAAGGCAAAAGGCAAAAGGCAAAAGTCAAAAAGTATTTTAATTTTTTCATAATATTTTTCCTGTGTTTCCGTCAGTCTAATAAAAATCGCACAAGCGCGTCAAGCGGATATGATGCCAAGTGTTAAAATTAAGCTCGGTGGAAATTCCCCTTTCCCCCGGAAAGGGGTGGCGCGTAGCGCCGGGGAGGGTGTTTGAAATAAGAAAACCCTCCCCGCCCACGGCGTGGGCACCCCTTTCCGGGGGAAAGGGGAATTACCACCGAGTTTAATACCTACCTAATTATTTCGAGCCCTTTCTTACCGCTCGCAGGTGCGCGCTGCGAGCGCGCGGATTCATCGCCAATTCTTCCGCAGACGGCTTGTATGTTTTTAATAAAGAAAACAGATTGCTTTGGGCTGATGACTGCGGGCTGAATGGTATTCTGGGGTCGCCGGCCGCGGTAGTCCATTCCCGGAATCTGGATTTTACAATTCTGTCTTCCAGCGAATGAAACGAAACCGCCGCGCAAATGCCACCGGGCGCCAGCAATTCCGGCACCGCGTCCAATGCCCGCTGAATCTCGCCCAATTCGTCATTCACGGCAATGCGCAGGGCTTGGAATACGGGCGCTATGTCTTTCGGATTAAAAATCAAATCGCGCAGGGCGAATGTAGTCTGGGGCAGAGCGGATTTCATCGCCCGCGCGATCGGCGCCGCTTTTTTCACATCGCCGTATTCACGCAGAATTTTTATTAATTCTGATTCAGGCAGTTCTTCAATCAATCTCGCAGCGGTCTTTTGCCCTTTGCCATCTGCCTTTTGCCCTTCCATTCTCATATCCAGCGGCGCGTCAAAGCGGAATGAAAATCCGCGCGACGCATTATCAATCTGCATCGCCGACACCCCGAAATCAAAGACAATGGCAGAGATTATAATTCCCGCGTCAGCGGGAACGCCCCCGCCCCTGCGGGGGGGGCAGGACACGGAGTGTCCGGGGGTGGGTTCTTTCGCAGTTTTATTTAACCCACCCCCGCTTGCTTCGCAAGCCGCCACCCCCGCAAGGGCGGGGGCTGACGCGACTTCGTCGCGTTTAAGATTTATGATTTCAGAGAACGGTGCATTTATAAAACGAAACCTGTCGCCGAATTCACGAACAAATTCCGCAGCCGTCGGCTGTGTGGTCGGATCGCGGTCAAATGCGATAACATTAGCGCCGCGTTCCAAAAAAGCGCGACTGTACCCGCCCGCGCCAAAGGTGCAGTCAACAACAGTCTGACCGCGAACATCACCCAATGTTTCAAGAACAGAATTCAAAAGAACGGGAATATGTAATTGCTCATTGTTCATTCTATCACTACCCTTGCGCCCAGTTTGTGCAAGTCTTCTGCCGTTTGCGCGCCCAAGCGCACGCCGCGGGGCAGGGCCAGAGTCGCCGTCTTTTCGCCAAAGATATTCAATACTATCTTTGTGGCGCCCACCGGCAGCGAATCCAAAGACTTTTTCACATCCGGCAGAACCGCCGTATTCCTAATATCCAATGTCATCTTTTTTGCAACGCCAGCAATCCACTGGCCCAGCGGAATTATAGAGTCTACAAACACGCTGACGCGCTCGTCGCGGTTGCTGGATTTTCCAACAATCAAAACGACAGACTCGCCCGCCAGAATCTGCGCAAATTCCGCCGCGCTTTCGCCGAATGCCACCGCGTCTATGTTGCCAAAGCTATCCGATGCATTTATCGTAATCATATCCTTGCCGGTCTTGGTCCTGCGGCGGCTGAAAGAATTCACATTCGCCGCGATCTGCACCGCCGCGCGGTCGCGGACATTCGGCAGAGTTTCGGATGTAGTCAGCTTTGCCCGTTTTATCAAATCCTTGAACTGGTCCAATGGATGCGCGGAAATATAGAAACCCAGCGCCGCCAATTCATTGGAAAGCATTTCCCCGAAAGACCAGGCTGCCGTTGCCTGCAAGTTTTTCAAAACTCTGTTGTCCTGAACATCATCTTCCGTAGTATTCGCGAACAAGGATAATAAGTTCGCGGAATCTTTTTGCTTTGACGCGTATGCCAGTATCGCATCCGCATTCATAAATATTTTTGCGCGATTGGGCTCCAAAGAATCCAGCACGCCGACGCGGGCGAAAGCTTCCAAAACGCGCTTGTTCAAAATCCCGGCCGTGCGCTTTGCAAAATCCGTCAAGTTTTTGAATTTTCCGCCCGATGCCCGGACCGCTATTATCGCGTCGGTCGCCTGTTTCCCAACGCCCTTTATCGCCGCCAGCCCGAATATTATCTTGTTATCCCTTACTGTGAACAAAGATTCCGAATTGTTTATATCCGGCGGAATTATTTCCAAGCCGAAATTAGCCTTGGCGTCTTCAAAAAAGATAGACATCTGCGCCGTGTCGTTCAAGTTGCTGGACATAGACGCCGCCAGAAATTCCGCCGGATAATGAGCCTTCAAAAACGCGCATTGATTCGCAATAACAGCATACGCGACCGAGTGCGATTTGTTAAACGCGTATTTCGCGAACTCTAAAAACTTTCCCCAAAGATCGTTCGCGGCGTCCGCGCCCAAAGTCCCTTCACTTGCGCAGCCGGCAACAAATTTCGGCTGCAATTCTTCCAACATTTTCGCAATCTTTTTTCCCATAGCCTTGCGCACGCTGTCCGCTTCGCCGCGCGTAAAGCCCGCCAGAACGCGCGTCAGCTGCATAATCTGTTCCTGGTACACGAAAATTCCGTATGTTTCGCGCAGGACTTCCTCGGCGTGCGGATGCGGATATTCCACAGGTTCTTCCCCGTGCATACGCGCGATATATGACGGAATAAACGCAATCGGCCCCGGACGGTTCAAAGCATTCAACGCAACGATGTTTGCAAATTCCGTCGGGTGCATTTTCTTTAATGTCTGCTGAACAAATTGCGCATCAAACTGAAAGATGCCTTCGGTTTTTCCGTCCTGCCAAAGCTTCATAGTCTTTTCATCGTCTATCGGAATCGCGTCCAATTCTATGTTTATCCCGCGCGTCTGCTTTATCAGATTCACCGCGTATTTCAATACGGCCAAGGTTTCCAATCCCAAAAAGTCAAACTTGATCAATCCCGCGGATTCCAGATAGTGCCCGTCAAATTGCGACGACGGCATAATATTTCCCGGATCGCGGTATACGGGCGCGATGCGCGCGGTAGGCCGGTCGCCGATGACGACGCCGCACGCGTGCTGGCCCAGATTGCGGACGGCCCCTTCCAAAGATTGGGCGATGCCGACGACTTTTTTCATATCCGGATCAATATCCAGAATGTCCTGGATTTCATTGGAAGATTCCACAGCGGACTTCAAATTCTTGGCGTCCATAGGAATCAGCTTTGACAATCTGTCGGACTTGGAATAGGGCAGGCCGTAAACGCGCCCGATGTCGCGTATCGCGCCGCGCGCCTGCAAGCTGCCAAATGTTATGATGCGGCAGACGCTGTCCGCGCCGTACTTTTCACAGGCGTATTGCAGCACGCGCTCTATCCCTATCGGCTCAAAATCCACATCAAAGTCCGGCATAGAAATACGATCTGGATTCAAAAATCTTTCAAACAGCAATCCGTACTGCAACGGATTCACATTGGTTATCCCCAGCGCCCACGCGACGATAGAGCCTGCGCCGGAACCGCGCCCCGGCCCGACCAAGATATCATTCTTGCGACACCATTCAATATAGTCCGCGACGATAAGAAAGTATCCCGGAAATCCCATTCTGATAATTGTTTCAATTTCAAATTCCGCCTGGTCGTAATAAGGCTTTGTATCCGCGATTTTTTCCTGGGCCATACGCAGCGCCAGGCCGGACATCGTCTTTTCGCGAAGCATCGCGCACTCGGCTTCCAGTGTGTCGCAGAATTTGGGAAGCAGCGGCTTTTCGCGAATATTCACCATAAACGCGCAACGCTGCGCTATCAGCGCGGTGTTCTCAATCGCTTCTGGCAAATCACTGAAAAGCTCTGCCATTTCTTCGGACGACTTGAAATATTGCTCTGAATTTTGGCGGGCGCGGTCGGGATCAATTACTTTGGATTGGGACAAGACGCAGTTCAATGCGTCGGCGGCCTCGTAATCTTCGGGCGCTGCAAAGCAAGCGTTGTTAGTCGCAACAATTGGAATATTCTGATCAGCGGCGATTTTCAGGAACGCGGGCTCTGTCTTTATTTCATCTTGCAATCCGTGCCGGTTGATTTCCAGATAAAATCTGTCTTTGAAAGTTTGCGCGAATTGGCGCGCCAAATCCGCCGCGGTGTTTTCTTGCTCATTCAGAATTGCCATTCCGACGGGTCCGGTTGCACCGCCGGATAAACAGATCAGGCCGGCGTTATGCGCAAACAATTCTTCCATATTTATATGCGGGCCCAAATGCCCCAGATCCTGGCGCATATACATTATTTGCGAAAGCTGGCACAGGTTCAGATATCCGGTATGATTCTGGGCCAATAATACGACGCGCGACAAAGACCCCACGCGCAGGATTTTGGGGTCGGCGCCGCTGTGGTGATTCAGGGAAATTTCAATACCTATGATCGGCTGAATTCCGGCGCGGGGGGCGGTATCGGAAAATTCGGCGGCGCCGGACATCAGGTTGATGTCGGTCAGGGCGCAAGCAGATTGACCAGCGGCCTTGCACAGGTCTGGAATTTGTTTCAAGCCAAGGGTACCACCGCCTACGGAGTACTTGCTGTGCGTGCGAAGATGAACGAAATCCCTTGACATTTGTACCTTTTATGTATTATACTATTGGCATAGGGCAACTTCTAGACTACTGGCGGTTGCCCTTACTGTTTTTCATTTTGGTAATTTTATTATTCCTACACCATCTATTTTTCCGCTTTTATTCATACATTTATTAATAACAGTTTTACAATCCGGAGTATAATCTTCTGACGGCTTTTTTAGATAATCTCTGCCAATAGGACTCAGAACCAAGTCTGCGATTTGCAATCCGTATATATTGTCTGACTTCTTACAAAACTCTAATTTTTTAATTTTTACCTTTACTTTTTCAGGACTGTTAAACCGCGTTCCGCAATTTTGTATATTCTTGAATGCTTTAATTATTGGCTTGTCCAGAATTTTTTCTCTGGATTCCGCAAATATGTTTATTTTTTCGGCAAATTCTACAGCCGGTATTATTCTGTCTATTAAAATAGTAAGTGAATATTCATAAGGGTCTGTCGTATGCCAATCATATTTTTCCAACCATTTTTCTTTTTTTATGATGCACGCAATTACTTGTATTTTCAATTGCATAATCAATTTATCTATATCACTACTGAACTCTGCGCGGATTTTTGGATTTTTAAGAATTGAAAATTCTTTTTTATGATGATTTATATCCGTCCAATGCAAAATAACATCAGTTGTATTGAAGTATTTTCTTTTTAATTCATTTATTAAATTTTGATTATATTTCAAATCGTTTTCATCAACAAGCACACCGCCCAGTATAAATATGGGATAATTCTTATCAAGATTTTCAAGATTACTTGACCCACTTTCGTCAAGATATAGTATCTTCATCTATACAATCCCAAGTTTCTTTAATGCGGCGAATGCCTCGTCAGCCAGCTTTTGGTGTCCCTTTGCATTCGGATGTTGATTGTCTTCGTAAAATTCTTTCAAATCCCCGGTCCAATTGTCCCAATTATTTACAAAATCAATCCCGCGGCTACGGCATATGTTTTCAATAAAGTCGTTATATTCTTTCTTGTCTTTGTTAAAGCAATAAAAATTATCGTACCAGCCCTTGCAAATTTCGTTTTCGTTGATATGCGGAATCATTCCGAAAACGACGATTTTATCTATGCTTTTCTGGGCCAGATCCAGCATACGATTCCAATACTCGCGCCGGGCGTATTCAGTCAATGCAACAGGTGAATCAGGATTCGGGCTGCGCAGTATGTCATTGTCGCCAATCATAATCAGCAGCACATCAGGCTCTCGGTTCAATACCTCGCCGGATAATCTGTGAAAAGAATCCGTAATGCGGTCGCCGTCATACGCGCAATTGCAAAAGCCGAATTTTGATCCGCTTTTGAACGGATGTTCTTTGCTGATTCTTTCGGCAAGGCGCCCGAACCAGCCCTGGAATGTATCATCCCAATAGCCGTTTGTTATAGAATCGCCCAGCGCGCAGAT
>JAIRZE010000018.1 GCA_031267375.1 Rickettsiales bacterium
GGGGTGCCTTTCTACGAAAGGCACCTTTTAAGCGACTTTCGTAGAAAGTCGCTCCACCTGGCAACTCTTGGGTGGGGGCTTTTGGAGCACCAGAAGCCCCCACCCAAGTTTTTCTAAATTCGCTGCGCTCATTAAGAAAAACTATCCCGCCCCCGCAAGCTGGGGCAGGAATACCACCGAGTTTAATACCACAAATTGCTAATTGATAATTGCTAACTGCTAATTAAAAACGCGCCATTCGGCGCGTTTTTAATCGCACCAGCCGGCGCGACGGCCGCCGCCGTATCGCCGCGCCAGGCCTTCCTTTACCATAATTTCGCCAATATCCACGCCCTGCTCTGTCTTTACAAACGCGTCTATGCGGCCCAAATATTTATCGTCTTTGACATCTGAAAGGTATATCACAGAACCCTGGGGTAATAAATTTTCCAGCCGCGCTTTGGCGCGCTGTGCAGCCGCGATTTCTGAATCGCATTCTCCGTGAATTTCTGGCGCGTCAATTTGCATAATACGCACCCGGACAGAAATTTGAACATTGTTTTCCAGAACCACCTTTGCAACGAAAGTATCCCCGTCAATGACATATCCGGAAATCGCGCGGACACCGGGCTGATTTTTATCTGATACAATGTGCTGAGAGACAGACTTGGTCGCCTTGTCAGGGCCCTGCGACAGATACAGCGCCGCGCAAGCGATGACAAAAATTACCACTCCAAAAATTTTATTTATGTTTTTCATTTTTTTGTTATTTGTTAATTGAATTATGAAAATAAAACTCGGTCTAAATTCCCCTTCCCACGGGGAAGGGGTGGCATCGCGAAGCGATGACGGGGTAAGGGTCATAAAAACAAACTAAGTATGATTTTTACCCTTACCCCGGCCACTTCGTGGCCACCCCTTCCCTGTGGGAAGGGGATTTTTCACCGAGCTTCACTATTCACTATTCACCACCCAATTATTCACTACATTACCCGCCGCAAAATCCGCGGATCTTTTTGCGAATCTTTACTGACCAGAAAAGTCCGCTTGCAATGCGACCCGCCGTTTTCAAGCCCGGTATATAAACCATTTTGCGATTCGTAGTCCCCCTCAGCCAGCGCGTGCCGCCGTATTTCGGACTGTCTTTCGCGCGGCTGATGACTTTCACCATTTGCCGATACCGCCGCGCCAGACGCTTTAATTCCTGTTCCGGAAATCCATAACCCACGCCCGCCAGCAAGAAATTCCGCTTGTACATATAAGCGTTCAAGTGCGATTCGTCATCCACTATCGCATTAATCCCGTTATCCCAATCCGTTTGGACATTCCGCGCCAAGGTTTTGCACATTTCTAAAAACGCATCCGCGGTTCCGCCATTAAATGCCCCGCAGACATAGTACCGGCCCGAACCGTACGGGATAAAGGCGGTTGATTCCGGGCGGCGCTCGTAAAAAAATCTGTCCGGATTTGGATTGCTGTCGCGCAAGACGCCTGGATGAATTCCGGCGACCAATCCGTCATTCCAATCGTGCGGCGCGATTTCCGACAAATCAGTTGGATTTATAAATTGCATATTCGCATTAAAGAAATAAATATAGTCAAACTTGGAAAGGATATCCGCTTTTGCGGAAAACATTTCAAAGCGCAGCTCGGAATCGTATGGCCACCCGCGCGGCGTGGCGGGGAATATATGCACGCGGCCGGTGTCTGCGCCGATAAATTCTTCGGGGCCATTGTTGGTCCAGATAAAATATTCTTTGTCTGCGTTTTCCAGATACTTTTCGCAGGACAAATAAAAATCTTTCCAGAAAATGGAATAGCGGTTTAACGCGATGTAAAGAATAGCGACTTTCGGCATTTCATACCTTTTTATTTTTTATAACAAGTGCAAAGAATGTATTTTTTAGAATCAAAACGATTTACGAAGTAAATCGTCATCCCGGCGGACCCAGCGGGGTCGTCGGCCGGTATCCACTGCGCCGCAGGCTTTAACCTGCGAAGCAGTATGTCGCAGATGTTTTCGCTGACGCGAAAATTAAGGCCTGCGGCGCAGTGGATCCCGACCTTCGGCGGGATGACGCCCCTGACGGGGCGTTTTGGAAAGTTCTCAAGAAAAATACTTTCTTTATCCTTTTTTTATTTTTACGATAATTCAAGCGCGGATTTCTTAATCATTTTTCTATGTTGTGCTGACTGCGCGCAGTGGCAGGGGTCAAGTTGGCAAGCGCCAACGATTCCCCTGCCACCGCGCGCACCGCAGACCGGCAGGAAAATGACCCCTAATTATGGCAGCTTTGGCGACCAAGTCGGCTCGGTCCCGTTCAGCCCGTCCGGCAATGCTATGTCATAGACATTCTGGCCCGTTATATCCACGCTGCGGATATGGCTGACGCGCCCTTTGTCATCGCCTATTACCTTTTCCGTTTCATAGTAAACCACACGGCGCGATCCGGGCGCCCAGCTGGGGGCTTCCATAAACCAGCCGCCGGCAAGTATCTTTTCATTCCGGCCCTTGTCGTTCATAATTCCGACATAAAACGATTCATCCGCGATTTTTGTAAAGGCTATGAATTTCCCATCAGGCGACCAGGCCGGCGTCGCATAGCGCCCTGCCCCGTAAGTCAAACGCTCTACTTCCAAGGTCTTCATATCCAGAATATGCAATTGCTGGCTGCCCGAGCGGTTGGAATTAAACGCCATTCTTTTTCCGTCCGGAGAATATGACGGGCTGGTATCTATGCTGGTGCCAAAGGTCAGCTGGCGCAGTTCCTTGCTTTCCATATCGTATTCATAAATATTCGTGATTCCGTCTTTGACCAAAGACAAGGCAACCCGCGACCCGTCCGGCGAAAAGCGCGGCGCGAAAGTCATTCCGCCGAATTTCCCCAGGCGCCGCTGCGCGCCCGTGTCCAGATCCAAAGACCATACCATAGGGTCTTCGTCGCGATAAGACAAAAATACAATGGTCTGCATATTGGGCGAGAAATGCGGCGACATAACGAAAGTCTTGGCATCTGAAATATAGCGGAATCCGAATCCGTCCTGGTCCATAATCGCCATACGCTTTACGCGGGCGTCCACGGGCCCCGATTCGGCGATGAAAACTATCTGGGTGTCAAAGTATCCGACTTCGCCGGTCAAGCGCTCGTAAATGGCGTCCGCCATAATGTGGGCCATACGACGCGCAGATTTTTTAGAAGATACCAGGGATTGAGCCTCTATCTGCTCTTTGCCGTTTATATCCCAAACATAGAATTCCAGCTTGTACTTTCCGTCAGATGCAGTGGTCATTTTTGCCTGAACCAGGACCTGAGCCTTGATAGCAGCCCAGTCTTTGAATTTTGGCAGGTCGCCCATTTTCACAAATTCCGGAAAAGCGTCGTGATTGACGATTCGGAATAATCCTGTGGATTTCAAGTCAGCCTCTACCACATTGCGCAAAGTGGCGGCGTCAGATGCGGAAATTTTTCCGTCTGTTTCAAATTTCTGAATAGCCAACGGCACAGGCTCTACGCTGCCGGCGATTATGTCAACGCGCAGCTCTGCCTTTGCGCTTTGGGCAAAAGCAATGAATGACAAGCAATTAATGATAAGCAATGATTTGATAATTTTCTTTAACATAGCAGAATCCTTTCCTGGACGGATTCTAGCCATTAAAAAAACAAAAAACAATATTAAAAAATAACTCTCTGTTAAACAAGTTTTCACTTGTTTGCGATAAAACTCGGAGCGTCATTGCGAGGCGGCGCATAAACACGCAGCGTGCAGCGCCGTTGACGCAATCCAGATTGTAAAAAGTAGCG
>JAIRZE010000102.1 GCA_031267375.1 Rickettsiales bacterium
TGGCTAGGTCCGCAACAGGGCTAAAGAAAATTATTGGCTCGCTATCGCTCGCGGTATAAAGCCCTATTGCGGCCTTCCGACACCCACGTCCTACGCTTGCGCTCGGCCGTGGGGCCCGCCGTCGCCGCAATGACAAAAAACGCTTTGCGTTTTTTGTAAAATCACACAAAATATGGTAAAGAGCGTTTTATTATATTAATATACTAATATGATAATATAATATGATTATTATATAATTTTATCATTTTATCACTCTATCGTTTTATCACTTAAATTGAATATCTTCCTTCTGCCGTGATAGACAGAATCGTGCAGGGCAGGGGTTCAGAACCCTCTATTGCCCATAGCGGCTTCATAGTGTCGTTATTCGTGCCAAGCAGAGATACAGAAACATCGCCGGAATATCCCGGTGCTTCTGGTTTTTGCACTTCATTCGGCAAAGGTGCGCGGAATTCTTTCGTCCCGATTTTGAAGAACACCGACTTTGTATCAAGAACACGCGCGGATATCTTTGTAAGATGAAGTTTTTTAAGCGGGTGTCCGCTTGCAAACAGCGGCATCCCGGCGGCCGCAAATGCAAATCCGAATCCGCCGGAATCATTTGCAGTGGTCTTTGAGAACCTTTCGACAAATGTTCCGATGTCGCGCGTTACAATGACAAATATTTCGTCATTCATAACAGCGACGGATTTGAATTCGCCCTGGGTTTTATATTCTGCCCATGCGGATATTGAAAGCGGCGCTATCTTAGTAAGCACCGCGATGCTGCCGTCGGACATGGTGACAAACAGCCTGTGCGATTCGTCGTGATATGCTATCCCCGTTGGCAGCTTCATCAAGTGCGAAGACAATGCGCATAAATCCACCGCGCTGTATGTCTGGGCCAAATCATCCAGAACCAGTTCGCGGATTTCGGTATTTGTTCGCGACACGAAAACGGTGCATCCTTCGACCTTTTGCGGCGGCAGATATCTGTCCGCGCATGAACCGACGCTTGTATGCTGTTTTATATCTATCGTTGCCGGCGTCAATGGTTTTGCGGTAATCGCCCATTCGCCCGTGGTGGTCAATATCTGCAGATTGTCAGATGACGCAACGGTGCAAATCTGCTGGCGCGTGCTGGATAACAGTGTTAAGAATATTGCCTCATCATCCAGTCCTGTGCCGACGTCAAAGTTCATGTGGTCGCCTACTTTTGACATCCAGACGCCGCACGGCCAGTCGCGCGATCCGCCGAATACTAATCGGTCTTGATGAAATGTAATGCTGCGCGGCCATCCGCGGCGCGTGGAAAACGCCGCTTCTTTCCAGTCTGATACGGGCGCACCTGGCAGCGGATACGTTCCATTTGTCATGGCTGTGATGACGGTCGGGCTTACATATTCCGTAATCACCCATTGTTTGCCCAGGAACATCAATGTCCCGCCAACGTTTGTCGGTTTCCAGAAAGTGCTGCTGGCTGTGACTGTGGCATAGCTGTTTCCGGATGGATGGGTTGTAATGGAAAGCTTTATTCCATCCGAATCGTCGAATCTTATGAACGGAATATTTTCGGTCATATTGTCATTGCGCGAAAATTCAAAGTCATTCAAGGAAAACGAGCTTTCCCCTATTTTTCGCAAGACAACCGGACGCCTTCCCGGATGGACGAAAATCATCGTGCCAAATCGTTGGGCGTATTGAATGTTTTTCAATTCATCTGCGGACCAAGGCGCCAGCAAATCTTGAACCAGTGTTTCGCCGTTGTAAATTTTTATATGTCCCGCATGCATTACCAGCAGATAATTTTCATTATCGCTGACCGACATAGACACCAGCATTGAATCCGCGTGTGTTTCAAACATGCGGACGGTGCCGGCACGTCTGGTTATTGCGCCGCTGGGCAGAACATCCATGTTTAGCAGGCGCGATAATCCGCATGATGCCGTCGCCATATCTCCGCGGGCGAAGAATTCATTCGCAACTTCTCCGTTCGCAAAAGAATTCTGGGTGTGCATAAATTTTCCCATGATAAGCCCCTTTGTTAGAATCGTGCGCTGATTAATGAAAAATCCGCAATGTCATCAGCGGATGCCATTGTGCTGTCGATAAATTTGGCGGCGCGCAGTTCCGAATCATAAAGCGCAGCCAAAGTATTGAACGCATTTTGATTGTCGGAAAGCGGCATACAGAATTCCATGGCCAACTTTGTGGCGGCGACGGATGTAAAGTACGAAGGGTATGATTCGACGCTCTTGCGCGCGATTGCGGTTACCGAAACCCGGCCGCAAGCCGCAATCATTCTGTTGCCGTTTATTTCGTAACGCGCGGCGTCGCACGACAATATGCGCAAAACGTCCGCAGGAATCAGAAAATCCCCGTCAGTCGTTTTGACAAGTTCATATTTCTTTGTTGCGAATCGCCATGGATGCGCGGACAACAAAGAATCGGTCGTGTTGTCAAACAGAGTCCGTGCCAGTTGCGCGCCCGCGGTGTCTTCGTTAAAAGATTGAATTGGCTTTTCGCCGATTTTCAGCAAAGCCATAGAGCATAGGTCGATTTTGGTAAGCATAATAAATCCTTTTATCCCAATGCCACGATGTTGACATCAGGATTTGTTGCAACGACTCTGCGAATCGCTGTGTTATCAATCGCATTGATTAATATGATGTCGCCGGTATTCATCAGCGTTCTGACATCATTGAAGTACCCGTCAGAACAGATGGCATTCAGCGATGCATTTTGGGCATAATGCCAAAGGGTGAATCCATTTGCATACGCAATCACAGACAAATTCTTATTCGCAAAAGTCATCAGAAATCCTTTTTTAGTTTAGGTGAATGTGTATGTGAAGGTGAAAGTGTGGGTGATGGTTGAATTTAAATTCAACAGACCTGCACTTTCACCTGCACTTGCACTATTCGGCGCAATCGATGCGCACGATTCCGTCATTGTCAATCAGACATGCGCCTTGGGACATGCTGTTGCATACAAAGTGCGCGGCGCGTTCGCCGTTCCAAGAAATGTCGGTTTTGACATCTTGACCCGACGCGTGCCCGATGGCTGACGCGTGATACATAAAGCATTTGCGGAATGCATTCGGCGTTTGCCCGGATGTTTCATCTGTCGGCAGTCCGTTGTGCAGAACCCAATTGACGCCAAGCCATTTCTTGGTTTCGAATCCGCCAATCAGCGCGCCGGTTCCGACATAGTCTGCGTTGGTGAATTCTTCCAATCCCAGCAATTCGTTCCACTGACGCACGCCGACAACGCAGAATCTGCGTCCATCGTCCGGAATATCTTTTTCATTCAGATATTCGACAGCGGAAAGAATCAATGTTTTGGTCAAACCTGTCAAACCTGTGCCGACGGTGCTTGCGGCGTCCGACATCGCAGTGATGATCAGTTCGTCCGTTTTGCGTCCAAGCGCATAAGCGCCGGCAGATGCAACGACGCGGCGTTCATCAATGTTGGTCTTCAATTCATCAAGCGCGTCAACCCAATCGCCGGCGTAATAGTCGGCCAACTGGCATTCAACGGGCGTGTGTTGCAGGTTCATTACAGGAACCAGTTCATGGCGTTCCTTGGTTTCAGCAGTGCCTTTGCCTATTTTCTGAAAAATTGTGCTTGCGCCGATGACGCCGTTTTTAGAACGCACGGTGCTGCGCAATTTTGTTCCTGTCTGCTGATATGCCAAATGCACATCGGCTTCGAACTGTTTTACAAAGGCCTGATCTATGGATAAAGACATTTTTGTTTCCTTTGGTTAATTGAACCTTCGCAGAATATAACTGCTTAATTTATTTGGATTTTCAATAAATAAAAGATGTAAAAAAATCTGATGATTATATTCTGCGAAGGTTCAATAAAAAAACGGCGCGGGATTGCGTCGTTTTCAAAAAGTTCTGCATCGCGGTTATGCGGTTGCCCGCGCCATTTTGCAGAACACGCGGGTCCAAAGGATTATCCGCGAATTAGAAAAGTTGAAAGTTGAAAGTTAAAAGTTGAAATATGATGCCGCGCCAAAGGCGCGTCAATTTATTAACACAAAATCGCAAAGCGATTTTGACATCATTTCAACTTTTAACTCTAAATAAAAAATCCCGCAAGCGCGGGATTTTTATTGGCATTTGAAGAAATTACCAGGCTTTTTTCGCCGGTTTCTTCGCTGCTGGCTTTTTCGCCGGGGCTTTTTTAGCAACCGGTTTCTTCGCCGCAGGTTTTTTCACTGCAACTTTTTTAACGGCCGGTTTTTTTACCGCCGGCTTTTTCGCCGGGGCTTTTTTAGCAACCGGTTTTTTCGCCGCAGGTTTTTTCACCGCAACTTTTTTAACGGCTGGTTTTTTCGCTGCCGGCTTTTTCGC
>JAIRZE010000105.1 GCA_031267375.1 Rickettsiales bacterium
AAATCAACCAGCCGTACACCGCGACGCACGGAACCGGAACACAGACCTGCAAATATTCCAGCGGAAATGGATCTTCGGCAGAGTACAAAAACTGCACAGGTGTTGACCGCGTCATAACAAAGTGCGAATCCGGACATTACAGAGAAAACGCAAGCGCGACAGACTGCGTTGCTGTTGGAACAGGAAAATACAGCCCGACTGACGACATTGCAAGCTATACTTGCGAAAATGGCGGAACAACGGCGACGACGACCAGCGGCAGCGAGCAGCAGTGCTTCAAGACCGGTCTGACTTATACTTCTGCAAACGGATCTGGAACTCAGCGTTGCTATTACACCAGCGGCACGGGTGCAAGCGCGGTTTACAATAACTCTTGCGATACCAAGCAGATAACAAAGTGCAATGCCGGATTCTGGCTGGCGAACGCGGCGGATACTGATTGTTCCGAGGTTGACTATGGCTTTTACAGCATTACCAACGACACGACCCGCCACAGATGCGCTGAAACCGCAACCGCCGGAGTATATGGCAAGACATCCACAAAGACCAGCGGTTCCGCGGGGCAATGCTATGACGACAATGCGGAATACATCGCGACGCACGGGCGCGGAAAGCAGATCAGCTTTTATAACGAGCTGAGCACGGCTTATGATGTCAGTAGCGGCACGGGCCAGCTGATAACCTATTGCGATCAAGGGTATTACCGCGCGACATTATCCGCACTGGATTGCTCGGAAGCGGGTACGGGACATTACAGCCCGGCGGCGGACTTGGACAGCTATGCCTGCGAAAACGGCGGAACGACAGCCACCACGACCAACACTTCTTCGGACGCGTGCTATAAAGACGGCCTGACCTATACCGCAACGCACGGAACCGGAACCCAACGGTGTTATTACACCAGCGGCACAGGCGCAGCAGCTGTATATAATTCCCGTTGCGAAAATATACTGATAACAAAGTGCGAATCCGGGTATTACAGAAACGGAGCAAGCGCGACGAACTGCGTTGAGGTTGGAACCGGACATTACAGCCCGACCGATGACATCGCCAATCACGACTGCGAAGGCGGCGGAACGACGGCAACCACGACAACCGGAACCGCCAGCCTGTGCTTCAAGACCGGATTGACATATACTCCGTCGCACGGATCAGGAACCCAGCGGTGTTTTTACACCAATGGAACCGGCGCATCGGCGGTATACAGCAGCGCCTGCGATACAAAAAATATCACAAAGTGCCACGCGGGATTCTGGCTGGCGGATGCGTCTGATTCAGACTGCTCGGAAGTAGGATACAGCCATTACAGCCCGGCCGATGATCTGACAAATCACGATTGCGATTATATTGATGCAAGTATGACAACTCGCGGAAAGACTGAAAGCACCACATCCGGCACCGCTGGCCAGTGCTATAACGACAGCTCGGAATATATCGCAACACACGGTCGCGGAGTTCAGATCTGCTTCTATAATACAACAAGTCATTTGTATGACACGAACTGTGGAAGCGGAATCCTGATAACATTCTGCGATGCTGGATATTACCGCAACAGCTTGTCGGCAAAAGACTGCTTAAAGGTCGGGTTTGGAAATTACAGCCAAAGTGGAGATTTAAGCAATACGCCCTGCGAAGACAACGGCTTGACCCTGACCGAAACCAGCGCGGCGGCGACGGAGTGTTATAAGGACGGCCTGGCCTGCACGATTGCCAACGGAACCGGCGAACAGACCTGTAATTACAGCGCGACTTTGAATACTTACAGCGCCAGCTGCACCACCTGTATTGCAACGGGCTGCGACAACGGATTCTCGCTGGTTGGAAACACCTGCATCCAGTGTCCGGCGAACAGCTTCTGCGACGGCACTGGCGGCGGGCAGACCAGCTGTTCGGACTTGGGCGATCACACATATATTTATTCCGATGCCGGAACCACATCGCCCGCTTTGTGCTACAAGAATTGCGCGCTGGGTCAGAATGCGGCGACTATGTCCGGACGCGATTACTATATGGCCGCCGATACTTGCGCGATCGCAACCTGCGCTTCCGGATTCAAGCTGGATAACGGCGTATGTATTGCTTGTCCGGCTTGCAGCTTCTCCGACGGAACCGGGGGCGGCACCGGCGGGGCTACATCCTGTGATACCTTGGGCGACGGCAGCTGGATCTTGTCGCTGGCAAATGCGAAAAAACCAGAGGATTGCTATAAAAACTGTCCGAATCAGCCGTTAAGCAACGGCACAGCCACGGCGGCGAATGGATCCGAAAACTATCCGACAAAGTGCAATTATTCCTGCACTACGCCAGGCGGATCGGGCTCTGTCGCGACAGATGCGGCCGGAAATGTTATCGGCAATATATGCACGGAATCAGTCTGCAACAAGGACTATGAGTTGAAAAACGGCGTTTGCCAGCAATGCAACCGCACGGGCGCGCTGTCCTATAAACCGGGCGGAAACTGCGTGGTTGATGTATGCGTCGCGGGATATCACGGAACAGGCCAGGCCTGCGAAGCAAATGTTCTGGACTGCACGGCATCCGCGCCGAATGCGGAAACCGCAACACGGACTTGGAACACAACGACCAAGGCTTATGGAATCTGCACTATTACAAAGTGCAACGACGGTTATCACTTGTCTTCCAACGCGTGCGTGATTGACGAGTCCGCCTGTGTCATAGAAAACGGCACCGGCACGCGCGAATGGGATTCCAATGCGAATAAATGGGGCGCGTGCGTCGCAACCAGTTGCAACGCCGGATATTCAAACGATCCGTATGAAACGAACGAGCTGTCAAAGCCTTGCGGAGTCTGCAAGAACAAGTTCGGCATCAGCGGCGCGGTTGCGGTCAGCAGCTATGCCCGCGGGTGCGAGATTGCGGCCTGTATGTATCAGGGCGAATTGTATAACTTGGAAAATAACGAGTGCGTGCCGATTTGCGATGTAAACGGATATGAAGACGAAACCGGAACGATGAGTTGGAACGCATCCAGCAAAAAGTGCGTCCGGCAATGCAAAAGCGGATTCACAGCTTGGTAAAAATGCGGGCAAAGCCCGCATTTTTAATTAGCAATGTGCAATTATCAATTAGCAATTAGTGAAATAAGAACTCGGTGGCAATTCCCCTCCCTACTCCGGGGTGGCGCGTAGCGCCGGGGAGGGTGTTCTAAATAAGGGAAACCCTCCCCGCCCCATTCCACCTTCGCCAAGGCTTCGGTGGACAAGTCGGGGGCACCTCGGAGTAGGGAGGGGAATTTATACCGAGTTTTTTTTTTATTTACAATTGCATCTTTTAATTTAATCGCACGCATTATCTGAACCAATAGCACGCACTGCCTGTGATATATTTCTTGTCCAATATATTGGACAATAAAATCCTAATGGCTTATACAATAAATCTTAATTTAATACGCGCAAGTGTAAGTAATGTATCTTTTTAAGCACTTTTCCTAAACGCCTCGTCAGAGGCGTCATACCGGCGCAGGCCGGTATCAACTGCGCCGCAGGCCTTAACCTGCGAAGCAGTATGTTGCAAATGTTTTCGCTGACGCGAAAATTAAAGCCTGCGGCGCAGTGGATCCCGGCCTTCGCCGGGATGACGAACACTTCGTGTTCGTTTTGATTTTATTTTGTTCTAAAAAGATACATTCATTACACTCGCGCAATTTAATATCATCTGCGATATACTCCTTGTCCAATATATTGGACAAGTTTTTTTATTATTCATTTTTTGAATTATAATATTTGCTATTTGTTATTTAGCCTGGCATACCTTGTACAATATATTGGACAACGAATGTTAAAAGACAAATAGTCAATATTGTTAGACAAAGAACGGGGAATAAATGACCTTGTCCAATATATTGGACAAGATTATCTGGCAGCTAATCTATCTGTTGTCTAATAACTGACATTCGTTATTTAATCTATTTATATCTTATTAATATACCTGCGCGATCAGATAATATCCACCGCCCTATCAATATGCAAATTTTTTACAAAAGCCTCATCGTGAGAAACAAGCAAAATAGCACCGCCGTATTGGTTCAACGCATCTTCTAAAATTGCAATGCTTTTGATGTCTAAATTATTTGTCGGCTCGTCCAGGATTACAAGATCGGGCTGATCGCTGTTGCCCAGCACCGCCGCCAATGTTGCTTTTAACAACTCTCCGCCGGATAGCACGCCAACCTGTTTGTTTGACATCAAGCCACGAAATCCAAAGTTCGCGGCGATTGCGTGGGCATCGTGCTTCAAAATTCCAGCCATATCCATAATGTTTTCAACTATTGTTTTGCCTGGGTCAAGCAGTGATAAATCTTGATTCAAATATGCCGCGCGGCCGCGTAATTCCAGAACACCCGAACTGGGTGTCAATTCACCCATTATCAGTTTTATCAGAGTTGTTTTTCCGCTGCCGTTTTTACCAATGATGCGCACTCGTTCGCTGCCCCGCATTTTGAAATCAAAACCGTTGAAAATATCAGAATCATACCCAAAGCGCAGGTTTTCTATCCGCAGCAATTCCTTGCGTACAAAGGGCTTTTCAGGCATCGGTATTTTGATTTTATCATCGCGAAGCTGCGTTGATAAATCCTGGCGCAGTTCCGATTGTTCGTCCAATTTTTTCTGTATTATCCGCCGCGCCTTTGCCTCTGTTTCCTGTGATTTGCCTTTCAAAGCATTTGCCGAAATAGGCGAGCGCCTGGCGTTCGCTATTTCTTTTTTCTGTTTTGCTTCGTGTTTTGCCCGCGTATGCGCGGCAATGTTAATCGTATCGCTCAGGCGCGCGATGCGCTTTTCCGCGTTTGCATATTGCGATTCTATTGTTTGTCGCTCTGCCTTTTTCTGGGCGGCATAAAAGTCATAATTCCCGCCAAAACTGCGAATTTTTCCACCGGACAATTCCAGTATACAATCCATTTGATTCAGTAATTCGCGGTCGTGTGATACAATAACAGCGCCGCCGCGCAGATCGCGCAGATCGTTAAGAAACTTTGCGCGTGCTGCGGTGTCCAGGTTGTTTGTCGGCTCGTCCAGACACAAAATATCCGCGCCCGATGCGAATGCTTTGGCCAGTTCTGCCTGTTGCCGTTCGCCGCCACTCTTTGCATCTAATGCGTTTATCTGCGGCAACAAATAAACGGATGCGCCGCGAACAATGCGCCCAGCATCCGGCTCTATCTTGCCTGATAAAATGCGCAGCAGCGTTGTCTTGCCTGTCCCGTTATCTCCGATTAATGCGACTTTGGATTCGGAACTGAACACGACTGACAAGTCCGCGAACAATGTGTCGGCAGACGGGTACGAGAAATCTATTTTTTGTAAAGTTATGGATTGCATAGCAAAACCTTTGCGTTGTAATTTTCGTGCGCCAAAAGCAACAGCAGCATTGCTGCGACTTGTGGCAGTTAGAATAAATTACATAATCCGCATTGGTTTATACCTTTGTTTGAATTTCATATATTTATAAGTATATTTCAAAAATCTAAGAAGTCAAATCATTTTATTACCCCTGCCCCGTCGTCCGTCTCCGCCCTGCGGGCTATGCCGAGACGCCACCCCTTTCCGGGGGAAAGGGGAATTACCACCGAGTTTAATCGCTCCTTATCCCCTGTTCTTTTGCAAAAAATTGTACATTGATGAAATTTCACTCTGCTGCATCAAATCAATATAATATTTCCCGGCCGCTGCTTTGTAAGTTTTCAATGTAGTCCGCGTATCTATAAAATTATTTTTCAATTCATTTTTTATTTCATTAAAATCTTTGCACTTGTTGAAATGCTGGTCTATCAATTCCTTTGCCGTATCCGCCATACCCGCGCAGGCACGCGTGGTCAAGCTTGCGGGCGAATTTTCCCGCATCGTTTTAACCTTGCGCGCAAAGTCTTCATACAGGTCTTTCACTTTCAACATCTTTGCGTCCACTCCGATATCCAGGCCGATATGAGGCGCCGAAAACCAAGACAGAAAGTAATAGCGTTCGCTGCAACTTCTGCTTTTGTAATCGCACCATATAAACGATTCTATTTCCGCCCGGTCAAACATTTTGTAATTATTTGACCAGCCCATTTTATGACTGAATCCGCCGTCCGCGTGCGCGCGGAAAAAATGAAAATCTTTGCTGCTGCAAAATGCCGCAATCAGATAGCCGTCATCCGGCGTTGGCGGAATTCTTTTATCATTGGATATAAATTTGGCGCCTATGCTTTCCATACCTTTGCGCAGGCTTTCGCCATCAAATTGACCGTCCGCGCATAGCATAATGCTCCACTTATTCGCTATGGGCATCAGATTGAAATAACTTCCGATAGCATAGTAATAGCAATTATAGCGCCTGTAAAAATCACGATCGCGGAAAAACTTTTCACGCAATTTTGTATCATTTTCCAAAGCTTCACACAATGGCATTGGCATTATTAAAACCCTATTTTTGTCTTTGCAATAAAAATAAATTCATCACGAAAGTCTTTGTTATCTATATATGTCGCGCTGAGTCCGTGCCAGCTGATTTCGTACTCCACAGCCGGCGATTCACGCAGGTCCAATTTATAATCCGCAAACTGTAATGCTCCGTCAGCCGCCCTGCCCGTCGGCAATCTGATATCCGCGGATCCGGCGACAATCATCTTTGGCAATCCGACCGCGAATGACCAATCGTTCCAAGTCGCGCCTGCGCCTACCTGGGCGCTGTAAACATTGCTGAACCCCGTAATGACAGAGTTTTCAGCCGCGCGCGGAATCGCCGCCCAGAATTTCGCGCTTTGAAAAAATTCAATTCCGCCCGCAACAAAACTGTTGCGCATTCCAGCCGTCATCGCCGGATTATTATTTTCCGTTTGCAAGAATCCTGTGCCGGAAAAAGAGTCATCATTTGAAAGACCGAATCCAAAATTGCCAAAACTCAGCAGATTGTCTTTTTTGTCATCGCGCAATTTTTGAAATCCTCTGCCGCGTTCTTCCAGTTGAATATGCTGCGACAAAGGCGCGGAAAACGCGCGTCCGAATTCGTCCAAATACGCGAACTGCAAATTGCCCGCCGCCAGTTTCCGTCCCAAAGCCCCGGACACCCGCGCCGTTCCCAACGGCAAAGCACCGCCGTTTGCAAGCGGCACAGACATCGCGCCCACCGGCCGTGTCGCCGCTTCCATATCCAGCAGGCCCCAACCATATACTTCGTCAACGCCGGCGTCCCCCAAATCTTGCGCCGTCGTAAAAAGCAACTGAGTTATCGCCGCCGAATCCATATATGGAAAGGCCTGGGCAATAACAGCTATCGCGCCGGAAACCATAGGCGCGGCGAAACTGGTGCCTTCTACCACATAACCGACGCCGTTCACCTGGACCCTGATATCCACCCCTGGGGCTGCTATGCAATAATTCTGGGTTATTCCGCAACTGTTGCTGAAATCCGCCAAGGCGCCCGCGGCCGTATCATACGCCACCACATTAACAAAGTGTCCCGACAATTCCGGCATCACAAGCGGCAAGGCAGAAAAAGCCCCGCTTTGGTCCGTCCCGTCATTGCCCGCCGCCCAGACGAAAATTGCATCGCGCCCGGTTGCCGCCGCACTTATTTGATCCAACATTTCCGCAGCGGACGCGCCGGATGAATCGCGCAGGTTCGCCAATTGCGCGCGGCTGTAAATTTCCGCCGCGTTTATATCATTTGCAGAAACACCCCAACTGGCATTGAAAATCCGCTCTGTCTGGGCGCTGGCTATGGCCGCGGCGCTTAAAGAATACAGAATTTTTCCGTTGTCGCCGGAAATTTTGTACTGATGAATTTCAGCGTCCGGGGCAATACTGCTGCCCGCGGCATACGCCGCAGCCGCGCCGTGCAGGTTTCCGCTGTCCAGAATCGCAATCTGACTTCCCGCGCCGGTCAGACCGCGCGCCAATGATTCCGCCAAATTTATCTTATCATAGTGCATCGCGTTGCGGTTGTAATTTGAAATTCCGCCACGGCTCATAAACTCCAAAGGATTTGTCCAGCCGTATGCGGTCATAGTCGGCATACTTGTTGCGGGCACGGAATCGCCACCAGATGCACTGGTCGCCAATAAAAAACCGCCAGCCCCAAGTGCCAAACCGCCCAAAAGAATGGTCAGAAAATCGCTGGATTCAGCGCTTTTTTGCCTATACTGCGGACGCGCGGCAAAAGCATCCGGCGTGCAAAACAGCGCGAGAAGAAAAAGTGCAAAAATCCCTTTGAATAATTTCATAAGGGAATTATTGCACTATATTATAAGTTTGTCAACTTTTAATAAACTCTTTCATTCTATTAAACAATTTGATATGAAATTAAACTCGGTGAAAGTTCCCCTCTTGCTCCGGGGTGCCCCCGAAGGGGGCGGGGTGGTCTCTGATTCCTTAATAATAAAAATAGAGACCACCCCGGCGTTTCGCGCCACCCCAGAGCAGGAGGGGAACTTGCTCCGAGTTTTATTTAACCAATAAACTCTTTCAATTTCCGAGCGGATTCCACGGTATCCTCCCACGGCATTGCCTTTGGATCGCCCCCGGTCAGGCAATCAAATATAACCGCGTCAAAATTGTTCAACTCAAAAGTTCTAAATAATTCATTTATAGTTTTCGGCGATATTTCCGGATACTGCGCGCGGATAAATTTGGCAACCGCTGATGCGTGCGCCGCCTTTAATCCGTCGCCGGAAATCCGCAATGACTGCAATTTTTTCTGACCTATGGCGCCGGACAGCGCCACCGTGCAAGTATTCGCCAGTCCCGCGTCAATAACCGTTTTCGCGATAAAGCGCGCAAACAGCGGCAGCAACTTATCGCTGGCATAGTGCGGCTTTACCGCGCTGCCGCCGCCGTGCGGAGCATATCCACCGCTGCCGCCGCCGGATGCGATAATCTTTCGCCCGGTCAATCCGCTGTCCCCCAGTGACCCGTGGCGGACATATTTTCCCGTGCCGTCCACTGTCCATTTGATAGTTTTTT
>JAIRZE010000019.1 GCA_031267375.1 Rickettsiales bacterium
TACGCGCAATTTTTCACGCACGCCTGGTGGCAGTTTTTGCCCGCGCTGTCGCATACCTGCTTGTACACCGGGGCCCACTGCTCGTACCCGGCGGCCGCGTTCGCCATTCTATCAGAAAACGACACATCGGCGATGGTCGTTGGCATTTGCGTCGGCTTCAAGTTATAATCTTCCGCATTTTGGGCCTGTAATTTTCCCAGTTCCCCCGTGCGCTCAATAATGCCGTCCAGCCACGGGCCTTTGGATTTTATCTGGTACGGATTGTCTATTTTGAATTCGGGCGCGGGCGCATTGTCGCCAGGGTTCGCGGCCGTTGGAAACGCCGCGCCGCCCTGCATTACGGAATGTTGCGCGACATAGTCATTAAAAGCGCCGTCCAAGTATCCACTGCACGCGGAAACATAATTATGCCCGGACAATCCCGAAAGCATCACCATTATTCCGGGGCGAATGTCGCCGACCTTTGCATTCGCGCAATTGTTTTTCATAGCGCATTGCTGGGCCACCAGGGATGATAAAACGCTTTGGCATTCTGCGGCGTTCAATTCTGTCCCTTGGACATAAACCGGCACGGGCAAGCGCTGATTATAAGGGGAATTCGGGCCGTAAAAAGGATTGCTGGAATACGATTGAACATTTTGAATTTGGCCGAATTGCGACATAATTCCGGGCCCTGAACCGGTCGGAAAGTCAACCGCTTGCGCAAAGGCAAAGGGCAAAAGGCAAAGGGCAAAAAGCAAAAATAACTTTTTCATAATCTCTCTTCTGCATATTATATCAGAAAAATGATGATAAGAAAAATGGAATTTTTGGAAAATGGAAAATAAAGCTCGGTGCGTACCCCTGCCCCCGCTTGCGGGGGCGGGATAGATTGCCCGGCAACTTGTTGCCGAAGGCAATCTTGGGTGGGGGCTTATGGTGCTCCCGAAGCCCCCACCCAAGAGTTGCTAACTCGTCCGCCTTCGCTTCGCTACGGCGAGACTCGTAAGCCAACTCTATCCCGCCCCCGCAAGCGGGGGCAGGTGTTTGCTCCGTTTTTAATACCTTCTACACAAAATTATAATATCAGCGTGAGCGAAGCAAACACAACCGTTATTCACTATTCACTAAAAAACGCCCCGAAAGGGGCGCGTTTTTTTATTCTGGTGGAGATGATGG
The DNA here is from genome assembly GCA_031267375.1 of Rickettsiales bacterium. GTDB lineage: Bacteria > Pseudomonadota > Alphaproteobacteria > Rs-D84 > Rs-D84 > JAIRZE01. Next base: position 1,159 of record JAIRZE010000019.1, read on the forward strand.
GGCTCAAACCCACGACCTCTGCATTGCGAACGCAGCGCTCTATCAACTGAGCTACATCCCCGGAAATATTATTCCGTGCTTTCCGTCCGCCTTCGCCACTTTGTGGCTTCGGCGAGACACTCAAATTTCAGCCCTCGCTTCGCTCGGTGAAATTTGGTGGTGCGGATAAGAAGACTCGAACTTCCAAGGGTTGCCCCACTAGTACCTGAAACTAGCGCGTCTACCAATTCCGCCATATCCGCAAGCGTCCTGCATATTAATTGAATTATCCCCCATTTGCAAGAGGAAAATGAATATTAAAGAAAAATTAAAAAAATGAAAATGAATAATACAACTCAGAGCAAACATCTGCCCCCGCTTGCGGGGGCGGGATAGAACTTCTTGGCGAGCAACGCGAGCCTTAGAAGTTCTTGGGTGGGGGCTTATGGAGCGCCCGAAGCCCCCACCCAAGAGTTGCTAACTCGCTTCGCTCGTAAGCCAACTCTATCCCGCCCCCGCTTATGAGTTGGGTTTTGCGTAGCGAAACCCGTACGAATGGTGAGCACAGCGAACAAACAAGGGGGCAGGAGTACGCACCGAGCCTTATTTCCCATTAGCCATTCTATCGGCAATGCTGGCTGACAGCTTTTCATCCATAACAAAATGACCTGTCTTTTTATTCCGCGAGAAGTTAGGTCCGCCAAACGGATTCATAACATCAACCATTTTCTTTGCCGCCCCTGTTGCTGCTTTAAGTTTTTCCGCTATTTTTTTCGCCATTGTGTTTCCTTTTTTTTTATTGCATTATTTTTTGACAAGCCTTTGGCTTTGTCATTCCCGCGCAGGCGGGAATAGGGCTCTGAATAAAAAACATTATACTTTATTAGCCCTATTCCCGCCTGCGCGGGAATGACAAAGCTATTTCGTAGTTTTGTAAAAACACTAAAAAATAACAGTTATCAAAACCTATAACTTCCGCCCAGGCGCACATTGTGCATCTGAATTTCCGCATTATACGCGTACCGGTAATCCAGCCCAAACTGCAAGCCGCTGGCCGATAAGAATTCCACGCCCAGCGATACATTCGCCCACAGCGGATCAATCTTTACATCATAATCCGTAAAGCCCCCCGCGGGCGCAAACTTAAAGTGCAGCGCATCCGGCGCCCCCAGCAATTCATACTCCACACCGACAGACGCGTTCGGGCGCATCAAAAAGAACGGCGTTATATACAATTTCTTTTGCGCTATCAATGAATACCCTGGGCGCAAGGATAAATATCCGTCCGATTCCAGACTCATATATTCCGCCCCGCCCGACTTTTCGGTTATTGCGAATCCGGAATTATAGCCGGCGCGAGCGTAAATATTTCCGACTATGTACTGATTCAAAAGATCGTGCATCAATCCCCATTCGGTCGTCAAGGCAAACGCGGTGCCGCTGCCGTGAATTGGCGACACAAAATTCTGCTCGCGATCAACGGACAACAGATGAATATCCAAGAACGCGTTTCCGTACGCGCGCGCGCCCTGGCCCAAAGCCTTCATCAAATATCCGCCAAATCCGATGTCCGTATCTGCGACATCAATATTTACGCGGCCCGCAATGGATTGACCCGCTTTGTACCCCAGATCCATTTCATCGGAATTATTGCTGGACGAATGGGACACCCGCGCGGCGACGCCCAAAATTAAATCTTCTTTTTCTTGCCAGTCATATCCGCCGGTAATGCTGAATCTGTCGCCCTTTACAGTTTTTTCATCCGCGCCGTTATGCCGGAAAGTACCAAAGTCCAGATCAATCCAGGCTTTTTCCATATTGCGGTTGCGGTTCCATACGAATTCGTCCAACATATGATCTTCCATATCGCGCGCGAAAATATAATCGTTCATAGCGATCTGGCCGGCGACCTGCTCTAATTCCCGCGGCTGGAACAAGCGACTGAATCGCGACAGAGCGTCCCCGTCAAAGTCTTGCAAATAATCTTCCATTCTGTCATAAAGCTCTTGGGCCACGGTTTGGAAATTGGTGCCGCGAAAGACCAGCGGTATAGCCTCTATCGGGGTGCGTCCGCGGAATCCAGCGTTATACAACCCACCGGCAATAAAATCATCCAAAGCCCCGGCCGTCGCGTATTCGCCCTTTGTATGCGATTCTTCGGCATTTACAATCGGCTGAATTTTGAATACTTCCACCGGGCCGCCAAAGCGCGGATCAAATACTATATACAAACTGTCTGATGTTCCGTTGCCGTCCGAATCGCGTACGGAAAGATACAACGGCATATCGTCCGAATCGCCGGTGCCGGTTATGGGAATATACGCTATTTTATTTCCATTCGCATCGCGGTAAGAATCAATATAGTCAAAACAGATAGAGCCGTCGCCATTACAGAACTGAACATACAAATTACGCAGATTCACCGAATCGCTTGGCATAATCAAGCTGTCAGAATGCACCAGCCATACGGCGGTTCCGGCATTTACTATGTCGGTCAGGGTCAATCCGAATTGATTATTCTGCATACTGGTGACCAGGCTGATAAAATCGCCGCCAACTTCTATAATAGCGCGCGCGTCAGATGCAGCGTTTGTAATCTTTCCAAAGTCCCCGCTGGCCGTGTCCAGATTTATGCTGGAATACGGATTATACGGAGTTGTGTCAGCCGCAACCTGCGATTGCTTTGGCAACACTGCATAAATCTTTGACGAATCGCCGAAATAATAATTGCCCGTGATATCCATCTTTTTCAGGCCGTAAAATTCCACCGCACCCTGAACATTGCCGGTTATATTTGCGACCAAGCCGGACACCAGCGCAGAATTCGCCCATTGGCCGCCGCTGATTTTCAGGCTGTTGTCTGCATAAACATCGCCGCCGACTGTCAGACTTTTAGTATTAATATTCGCTGTACCTGCGGTCTGGCTGATTCCGTTCGCAATGCTGACAAGCGATTCGGCCGTCAGTGTCAGCGCGCCGCCGTTCTGGGTCAAAGCCCCATTAATTGTCGCCCCGTTTTGCGCTGTAATCGTGGTGGTTCCGCCGTAAATGCCCAAGCTGGCCGCGGTCAAGCCCAATCCGCTGACGCTGTCATTGATGCTCAGAGTTCCGCCGCTGACCGTGATTCCATTTGCAATGGCCAGGCCGTTCAAGACGCCGATATCCAATGCCCCGCCGGAAACATTTATTCCGCCGATCTGCACCGCGCCGCCGTTCCAGTCATTCGCCTGGACCGTCGTATTTCCCGCTGAATTTGTCAGGGTATTTGTGATCTGTAAGCTTTTGGTGCTGATATTTGTCGCGCCGCCTGTATTGGTAAGATCTGACATAGCAATCTGACCATTACTTGTTGGCGAAGTGATCAACAAGGTTCCATTATTCACAACGGATGCCAGCTGAACATTCAGACCATTCAGAATCATATTTCCGCTGTTGCTTGTCGTGCCAGTGATATTCAGCGCGTTTGCGGATACTATTTGGGTATTGGAATTCGCCGCGCCGCTGACCGCGCCGTTAATCGCCAAGGTTCCAGCCGAATCGGTTGCGTTTATGCTTAAAAACTTTCCCGTATTATTGACAGATGTCGCAGCGACGCTTTTGCCCGACAAAGTCATATTCGCATTGCTGTTCGCCGACGCGCCATTAGAAATCGCATTCGCGGTCAAGGTCCCGTTTGTGATATTTACCGTAAAAGAATTCAACTTGTTCGCATAAAACGCGGTCAGCAAATCGGCAGAGCCGCCAAACGACAAAGTCCCCGTCGTCAGCGAGAATACATTATTTATCCCCATAGTGCCGACATCTATGCCATTGGCGAATGTTGTCGCGCCGGTTATATTCCCGTAAAAGTTGCCCGCATTAACAAACGAAGCATTTGTTCCGGTGCCCCCGGATACGGTCCACGCGCCGGCATTCAAAACCAAAGTCCCGGCCGTATTATCGTTCTTTACCGTGCCGGCGACGGAAATAGTACCGGAATAAGAGCTGTCTGGATTTTGCCCGGTGCTGATGCTCATCTGGGTGCCGGAATTTTCAATGCTGCCCGTGCTGGTTATATTGCCAGTCGTGGAAATTGTGGTGCTGCCCGTCATATTCTGAATGCTGCCGGAATTTATGCTGGCGGCGGAAATAACGCTTGTCCCAGAAGCATTTACATATTGCCCCATTGTCAATGCCCCACCGGCTGTTATATTCGCCGTGCCCGCGCTGTTTACCGCGCCCGTCGTAATTGTCTGGGCCGCCAGAGTTATTGAATTCGTGCTGCTTATCGCGCCGGTGGCCAGGGTTCCGATATTTCCGGAAATATTCAAAGTTCCTGCATTTAATATTCCGCCCAGGCTGACATTTATAGTAGTATCCGGCGAATAAATCGCCAGATTGCGGCCGGCCATAATATCCAGCCCGCCTGTGCCGGCGGCATTGTTTCCGATAACGATGTCCCCGCGCGAAGCAATTGAATAAGTGGTATTTGTGCCGGTTTCCAAATATAATTGTCCGGTTGGCGCGCCCTGGTCATTCACGCCGTCATAAAGAAAGCCGCTGATATTCATTCCGGCCTGGGCGACGAATCCATTGCCGGCGCTGAATCTGATAGAATTCGCAGTTGCATCAATAATGCTCGCAAAATCTGTTTGGGGATAATAATCAGTTGCGCCGAAAACAGCTGGCGGAAAAGCGCATAAAACGGCAAAGAACGATATTTTTTTTAACATTTGCTTTGACTATTTTATCATAAAACCGTATTGACACAAAGCACAAAAATATGATAATTATCCACAGAATTAAAAAGGAGAAAAAATGTTTGCAATCAAATCTATTCGCGCGCGACAGATAATGGACAGCCGCGGAAATCCAACCCTGGAATGCGATATAACTTTGTCAGGCGGCGCTTTTGGCCGCGCGGCCGTGCCGTCCGGCGCATCAACAGGAATTCACGAAGCCTTGGAACTGCGCGACGGTGGCAAGGACTATATGGGCAAAGGCGTAAAGAATGCAGTAAAAAATGTTAACGAAGTCATCGCCCCTGCCCTGATCGGAATGGACGCGCGCGAGCAATCCGCATTAGACGAAAAAATGATTGCGCTGGACGGAACGCCGAACAAAGGAAAGCTGGGCGCGAATGCGATTCTGGCGGTATCATTGGCGGCCGCGCACGCCGCCGCAAAACAATCCGGTCTGCCGTTATATAAATATTTATCTTCGCTCTCCGCTCTTCGCTCTCCGCTCTCTCTTCCCCGTCCTATGATGAATATTATCAACGGCGGCGCGCACGCAGACAACGGCTTGGACGCCCAGGAATTTATGATTATCCCGATGACTGATTCCGCAACCGAATCAATAAAAATAGGATCAGAAATTTTCCATAATCTGAAAGCGATTCTGAAAAAGGCCGGGCATTCCACCAATGTCGGCGACGAAGGCGGATTTGCTCCGAATCTGAACAGCACTCGCGAAGCATTGGATACTATTATGCAGGCGATCGCGGCGGCCGGATATACCGCGGGCAAAGATGTGTCTTTGGGAATGGATGTAGCATCGTCTGAATTTTACAATGACGGGGCTTATGAGTTTGAAGGCAAAAAATTAAGCTCTGACGAAATGATTGAATTTTATGCGAAATTGATTTCTGACTATCCGATTATTTCTATTGAAGACGCCCTGGCCGAAGACGACTGGGACGGCTGGGCTAAATTGACCCGTGCGATTGGGGATAAATGCCAACTGGTGGGCGACGACCTTTTTGTTACGAATCCGGCGCGCTTGAAAAAGGGCATTGACGCGGGGGTTGCGAATGCGATATTAATAAAGGTAAATCAGATAGGCAGCCTGACGGAAACTTTGGCCGCGATAAAAATGGCCCAAGACGCGAAATACGGGGTTATAATTTCGCACCGCAGCGGGGAAACCGAAGACACCACGATCGCGGACCTGGCGGTTGCGACGAATGCGGGGCAGATAAAGACCGGCAGTATGAGCCGTACGGATCGTATGGCAAAGTACAATCAGCTGCTGCGGATAGAAGAAGAGTTGAATTGATGGACAAAAGGACAGAAGGGCAAATGGACAATTTCAAGGATTTGTTAAAACGAACAAAGCAATTTGCATTGCGCGTGATGAAGCTGGCCGATTCTTTACCGACAAGACCGCCCGGCAGAACAATTGCAAACCAAATAGTTCGTTCAGGCACTTCTGTCTTTGCAAATTATAGCGCGGCGCAACACGCCCGTTCTCATTCTGAATTTATATCAAAAATAGGTATTGTTGTGGAAGAAATGGACGAGACATTGATATGGCTGGACCTGACAATAGAATCCGGTTTGATAAAACAATCCAGACTTGAAGAATTATACAAAGAGTCAAAAGAATTATTGTCTATTTTTTGCGCTATACAAAAATCTTCAAGAATCAATAAAAAGGCTCAACAATAAATGTCCATTTGTCCTTCTGTCCTTTTGCCCATAAAATATATCTTTGCAGGCTTACTTGTGGCGGCGATTGCGCTGGCGCCTGCGTATCTGGCGCGCGTCAATGGCAAGGACAAGCTGAATATGGGGATAGTCCGGATTTCCAGCTGGCTTTTTGGCTGGACCGGGGTCGGCTGGCTGTTCGCGCTGTGGTGGGCGGTAAAGAAATAATTAGCAATTATCAATGAGCAATTAGCAATTAATTGCTCATTGATAATTGCTAATTGCTAATTAAAAAAACGCTTGCTCAAAGCGTTTTTTTTTGCTCTAATTTAATAAATTAAACAAAGGAAGCAGCTATGGCAGGAAGTGTAAACGAAGTAACATTGCTTGGGAACATCGGACAGGAACCGCAAATCCGCGCTATGCAGAACGGACAGAAAGTCGTCAGCTTTTCGCTGGCCACCAGCGAACGCTGGAAAGACCGCGCGACTGGCGAACAGAAAGAACAGACTGAATGGCACCGCGTTGTTATTTTCAATCCGAACTTGGTAGAGGTCGCGGAAAGAATGCTGCAAAAAGGGACCAAGCTTTATATCAAAGGATCCCTGCGCACCCGCAAATGGCAGAATCAACAGGGCGTTGATGTTTATACGACTGAAATTGTATTGAATCAGTTCAGCGGGCAAATGGTTATTTTGGGCGGCGCAAAAGCGGCGGCAGACGGTGCGGCGGGTTATGCTGGCGGTGATTACGGCGCGCCAGCGGGCGGCGGCTATTCTGCGCCGGCGGCAACGGCCCCGCGCGAAGAAATAAATGTCGCGCAAATCGGCGACGACATACCGTTTTAACGAAGTTAAAATGGTATCAACACGCGCAAAGCGCGGGTTGCGAGCGCAAACGAAGTGCAGCGCGTTGTCATTCCGGAATTTTGCGAAGCAAAATATCCGGAACCGTTTTAATAAAAACGCCCCGTTGGGGCGTTTTTATTAGAGCGAAGATAGAATAGCGCAGAGCGCAGATAAAAGCTCGGTCTAAATTCCCCTATCCTAATCGCGTAAGCGACTCCTGCCCCCTTGTGGGGCGGGATAGATTTCGTTAGTGAGCGAAGCGAACTCTACGAAATCTTGGGTGGGGGTGTTTTAGTGCACAAGAAGCCCCCACCCAAGGGTTGCCAGGTGGAGCGACTTTCTACGAAAGTCGCTTAAAAGGTGCCTTTCGTAGAAAGGCACCCCACCAAGCCAACTCTATCCCGTCCAACAAGGGGGCAGGAATTGCTTCGCGATTATGAAGTTAATGGGATTCAGACCGAGCTTTATTTTCCCTTTTCCAAAAATTCCATTTTTTTTATCGCCATATTTCTGATATAATGCACGAAAAGAGAATCCTTCAATTGAAAAAATTATTTTTGCCTTTTGCCTTTTGCCTTTTGCCTTTTGCGCTTGCGCCTGCGGCGCGTGCAAACTGGCAATATCCCGGCGATTATCTGGGCACCGGCGTTTACAGCGATGACGGCGGGCGGATGACTATATCGCTTCGCGGCGGCGCGTCCATTGCGTCCGGAAAAATTCAAAATGATGTCAGCTCTTTATCCGCGGAATATTTTGAAGGGCCCGGCGGAATTATTGTTTCCGCGGCCTGGTACGACGCCTGTGTTTTGGACGGCGGCTGCGCGGATGGATTTTATTATGCTGGCCTGGGCGACATAGGGACTTTGCCGGCCCAGAAAAAGTTCAGCAATTTCGGCTGGGCTGGCGGCGCCTCAATCGGCTGGGTTATGCCAAATTCCCCCAGGTGGCGGATAGAGGCCGGCTGGGATCACATCAGCGAAAGCGAATACAATGCCGCGCCGTTGTTTGACGGCAATCTGGCCCTGATCGGCGGCAGCGTCGGATCTGTATCGGCTCAGTCCGGCGGTGTGCAATCAACGGTTGCGACGGATATTATCAGCGTGATGTTTTTCTATGATTTCTTTGACGGCTTGCAAAAGCCGCAGCGGGAATTTATTCCATATATTGGATTCGGACTGGGCTATGCGGATTCCAAGACGACTATGCTGCTGTCGGATTTATACGGGGATTTGTCTTGGTCCGTAGACTTGGAAAACTATGCAGAGCGCGACGATTACGGGGTTTTGCAGTTTTATAAATCCTCTAAATCCAGCGCGAATGTATCGGGGTTGTTGTCGTTTGGATTTTCGTACGGATTGGCGGAAAGCACATTTCTGGATCTGGGGATTCGTATGGCGTATGTGCCGAAAATAAAATGGGCATTGCAGAATCCGGATACGGGGAAAGAGCGTGATTGGTTCAGCGCCAAAGGAACGATTTATACGAATATAATGCTGGGCATCAGGTTTGAATTCTAAAAAACGCGCCGTTCGGCGCGTTTTTATGTTTCTTCTACTTCTTCCAGATCTTCTTCTTCCACCGCGTTCAGGTCTATTTCTTTTGGAATGCCGATTATGTCTTCTATTTTTTCAACCGCGCTGTCCACATCTATTTTATGCAGAATCGCGAATTCCTGGGCCATTCTTTCCAGCGCGCGCAAATACAACTGGCGCCCGGAAAAAGTCATAGTATCCGACGCGGACCGGCGCTGCAAATCGCGCACAACTTCGGCCAGTTTCAAAGGATCGCCGCTGTTTATATTCTCTTCGTATTGGGCGGCGCGGCGCGACCAAATCATACGCTTTGCACCGGCTTTGTTTTTTGCGGCGGCAATGGCCTCGTCCATTTTCTTTGGCGACACCAGCGGGCGCAAGCCCGACAATTCGGCGCGTTCCAGCGGCACCCGCAAAGTCATATTATTTTTTTCAAAATCTATGACCAATAATTTCATTTTTTGGCCGGCGATGGTCTGTTCTTCCACGCGGGCCAAGCGTCCAACGCCCTGGGTCGGATAAACGACGAATTGTCCGCTTTTGAATTCTAATTTTGGCATAAAAAAACACCTTTTATTACAGTTGCCACTCTCTCTAATTCTCTCATTATACCATAAAAATCTGTGATTTGTAGAAATTTTATTCCAAAAACTTAGAGAGAAAGATTTTCATATTGGTGGGGCGACCTTGTCCCAAGGTCGCCTAAATCAAGGCGGGTTTGGGACAAACCCGCCCCACCAAGAGCTATGACTATTATTTCTTGTACTTCAAAGCGCCGGTTCGTCTGACGCTGGATGCTCTGGTGGCTTCACCTGCCCCGCTGGCCGTGGCGCAGATCCATTCATCACCCTGTAAAATAGCGGTTTCGCCGGCTGCGCATTCCGGTTTTTCCAATTGCCAGCCAAAACAGTCGCCTTTTTGAACCGCACGGTAAGTATTATTATCATTCCCGCCGCGGGTATACGCGCCAAATTCAGGATTCCAAACACCTGCCACCTCGGCCCCGCACCATTTGCGATCGCCAAAACAGGAAACGCAATGATTCTGCACATCGCAGAGCTCTATCGGCGCGACCGTTATTTTATATCCGGATGCGGCCTTAGAGCCGCTGCCCATAGACTTTCCATTTTCCAAATCGCGGCACCAGAGTTTTTGACACTCCGCAGTATTTATTCCGTCAGTCTTACCCGCATCAGTCAAAATGAAGCCCGGCCCGCAGGACAAAAATTTTTCATCAGCGGCGCGCGCAGGCACGGCCAATGCAATGAACAGTGAACAATGAACAGTGAACAGTGATAAGAGCAATTTCTTCATAATGTTATTTTATCATTTTTTGATATTGCGAATCAAGGGTGAAAATATACTAGGTATAAATTCCCTTTTGCTGGCGAAAGGAAAGCTCGGTTGCAATTCCCCTTTCCCCCGGAAAGGGGTGGCAGGCGAAGCCTGACGGGGTATGGGTTATAAATCAAATCGCGCAAGTGCAAGGAATGTATCTTTTTGGAAACAAATTTTGGCCTGGTTCTAACCCCGCCCTTGCGGCGGGGTCGGCAAGCGCAAGCGTCAGCGCTGCGCGCGCCGGGGGTGGGTTGAATAATCGTGGTATTTGAACCCACCCCCGCATCGCTGGCGGCAAAGCCGCTCAGCTCTGCGACCCCGCCGCAAGGGCGGGGTGGGGGCCCAGACTCAAACTTCGTTCCAAAAAAATATATTCCTTACGCTTGCGCCAATCAAATTATGTATTTTATTACCCTTACCCCGCCCCCTTCGGGGGTACCCCTTCCCCGTGGGAAGGGGATTTAGACCGAGTTTATCCGCTATCATCCGCCCAAAATTTGCGCAGCAAATTTTTTTATCATCCGACAGCCCGCGGCAGCGACCAAATCGGATTTTCACTCGCTTTACCTGTGTCTTAACTTTATCACAGGTGATTCGTGCAACCTTGCGACGCGCACCAGCAATTCGCGGCTAATAACGCCGCTCATTGGGTGCTTGTACGCTCGGTTTGATTCGGTGTGTCTATTGCGGGCAGTGGCGGGCGGGGAAGTGGGCAAACGCCCACGGTTCCCCCGCCACCGCCCGCAAGAGAACCGGTGAGCAAAACGAAAGGCAAAACGAAATGATTATTGCCCAAGTCCGGCGGGAGAGAAACGCCCTATATTATTAAACAATTCTTCCAGCGCGTTCAATTCTATGGCCGCGGGGATTTCAGTTTCCCCAGATGCTATCTTTACATCCGGCAAATCGTCATCTCGCAATATTTTCGTCTGCGTAATCACGCCAGAGGCGTTTGACCAAACCAGCAACGCGATCTTGTTGTCATAAGTCATCGGAAACGGCCCGTGATAATTTTCATCCGCGCCATAGTAAATCCAAACAGGCGCGCCGTACGCGGTCTTTGCGGTCGGGCTGCCCAGTTTTTCTTCCAGTGCCGCGGTGGTCTTTGCGGCCGCAACCTGGGCTTCCAAATCATCTGGAAAAATATATCCGCGGTGCTTGGTCTGAAAAGTGCAGCCAGCCGCGCACAGCGCGGCAATGAACAATGAACAGTGAACAGTGAACAATGATTTTTTCATATAATTATCTGTTTCTTCCGAAAGCGGAATAAATTGCATTCAATATTCCGGCGTCGCATTTTCTGCACGAGCCTTTTTCGCAATCATTGCATTTCTTATCCCAAAACATTATATTCGCGATAGAGCCGGAATTATTAATCGTCCTGTATTGAGACATTCTATGAATAATCGTAGAATACTTTAATTCCATATCTGAACCGGCCGGCATTTCTACCGCATCAAAATTTCTTTTGACTTCATTAATTGACATTTTGGACTTTGCGAGAACCAGAACGCCGAAATGACTTGCGTTTTTTCTGTCCCATTGCGCGCCCGATTTTATCGGTTCCAATATGACTTTGATCTGCGACATTTTTTTGCCTCTTGGTTTTATTTAACCTTCGCCGTTTTCTTTCCTTATGATACGCGACAGAGCGAAATTTGCAATATGTTTTTTCAACTCGCGCCGGTATTCGTTATCAGACTCTGCCCGTGCCATCAAATCCGCAAAGTGCGTCGGGCTGGCCGCCGCAACGCTTTTGAAGCGCCCCTCGCTGGCCACAAACTTCGCCAGCTCTTCATTCGCGCTTTCCGCCGCCGCGCTGTCCATAGTCAGCGGATTCGCGCCCTGCTCTATCAAATTGGGGTTGAATCTGTACAGCGGCCAAGAACCGGATGCAACCAAATTCTGCTGGTGCGCCACGCCGTTCTGCAACGCGAAGCCGTGCGCTATGCAGGGGCTGTACGCCAGGATTATGGACGGGCCGTCAAAGGCCTCGGCCTCTCTAAAAGCGCGAATCGCCTGGGTCGGATTTGCGCCCATTGACACTTGCGCGACATAGGCGCCCGACATCATCGCAATCGCGCCCAAGTCTTTTTTCGCGCGATCTTTTCCACCGACCGCGAATTTCATAGACGCGCCGAACGGCGTAGACTTTGACGCCTGGCCGCCCGTGTTGGAATAGCCTTCGGTATCCAGCACCAATATGTTCACATTTTTCCCGCTGTGCAGAATATGATCCAGCCCGCCGTATCCTATATCATAAGCCCAGCCGTCGCCGCCGATAATCCAAACGGATTTATCCACAATTGATTCCAATAATGACAAGGCTTGCTCTGCCTTTTTATATTCTGATTTTTTTAGCAAGTCTTCCAATTCTGATTTTAATTTTCTTTGCTCTTCCGCGCCGGAAATTGCTAATTGCTCATTGCTAATTCCTAATTCAAGAAGAAGCGAGCGAAGCGAAGCCTTCTTTTGATCCAGCGCCAGCCGCATTCCCAAACCGTATTCCGCATTGTCTTCAAACAAAGAATTAGACCAGGCCGGCCCCCGCCCTGACGCGTCCGCGCACCACGGCGTAGTCGGCAGATTTCCGCCATAAATGGAAGAACATCCTGTCGCGTTTGCGACCACCATTCTGTCGCCGAACAAATGCGCCAAAAGTTTTATATAAGGCGTTTCGCCGCAACCCGCGCACGCGCCCGGAAACTCAAAATAATGCGGCAATAATTCAATGTGCTTTGGAATATTCAGGTTTAATTTTTCGCGCGGAAATTCCGGCAGCTTTACGGCCGCGTCAAACGCCGCCTGCTGCTGCGCAATCAAGTCCGAATTTTCCGCGACAGATTTCATAGACAGCGCGGCGACGGGGCAATTCTTTACGCACACGGTGCAGCCCGTACAATCCGCCGGAGAAATGTTTAATGTAAATTTTAACCCGGCGCCCAATTCCGGAGTTTTCATATCAACAAACTTTATTTGCTCATTGCTAATTGCTAATTGCTCATTACCGGCAGCGAAGCGCACAGCCGCGTGCGGACACAACATAGAGCATTTTCCGCATTGAATGCATTTCTCTAAATCCACCGCCGCTATCTTGTCCGCAATGCCGCGCTTTTCATATTTTGATGTTCCGACGGGAAATTCGCCAAAATTTTGAAACGCCGAAACAGGCAGATCGTCGCCGCGCATAGCCGCGGCCTCTCCCAAAACGCCCGCAATCGCGATCGGCGCGTCCGAGGTCATAGCGGGCAGAAAATCCGGCGCAAAGTTGGACGGCGAAGACGGCAGGTTGAACTCTGTCAAAAACTCGGCCGCGCGGTCCACGGCGGCCCAATTCGCCGCGACAACATCCGCGCCTTTCTTTTTATAAGTCTTTTCAATCGCGGCCTTTGCAGACGCGGCCGCGGCCGCCGGATCAATAATTTTCGTAATATTGAAAAAGTTCAGCAGAATAAAAGTATTGATTCTGTTGCCCAGCCCCAGCGATTCCGCGGCGCGATTCGCATCCAGAAAATAAACGCGCGCGCGGGTGCGGATCAGATGCTCTTGCACTTCGCGCGGAAGATTGGCGAACGCGGCATCGGGATTCAGACTGGTGTTGAACATAACGCTGCCGCCGGGTTTCAGGCCGCGGAAGACATCAAATCTTTGGGCGATTGAAAATGACGACACGGAAATAAAATCCGCGTATTCAACCAAGTATTGCGACCGGATGTGATTCGGCGCGAATCGCAAATGCGACGCGGTCAGCCCGCCGGATTTTTTAGAATCGTAAACGGCGTATGATTGCGGATACAGGTCGGAATGTTCGCCGACGATTTTGACTATGTTTTTAACGGCGCCGACGGTGCCGTCGCTGCCGATTCCGTACAGTATCGCGGACCGGTACCCAGCGTCGTCATTTGCGAATGACGAATCGGTTTTCAAGGATAATCCCGAAACATCGTCGTTAATGCCGACGGTAAAGTTGTGATGCAAAGTGCCGCTCATCATTTCGCGCACTATGGCGGCGACATCACGGGGCTTGAATTCCTTGGACCCCAGTCCGTACCGCCCGCCAAAAATTTTAATATCGTTTTTCACTTTCTTTCCTTTATCCAGGTTTTAATAGATTTTATTGCTGTCGTCGCTATCACAAACTCTGCAAATATATACATCCAAGAGCCGGACATTGCAAATAAAAATACTCCAAAGCAGTCGGCCGTCAAAAAGCAGAACCACGCGTCTATTTTCTTTCTTGCGATTATGACATTTCCAATAAGTATCAAAGCGGTGTACAGCCAATCCATAGTCGTTATCGCCCCAAGATTTCTTCCGAAAACAGCGATAAAAATGATTGCGCCGAAAATGATTGCCATTCTCTGCCAAAGGCTCAGAAAACTTGGCTTTAATTCTTTTTTATTCGGACGCTTCCAAGACCAGATTGAAAACATCAGCACGCCTGATAAAACAATGGACAGGGTCATATTTCCGTAAAGTCCCAAGTGCCAAAACCACCAGGCCAGAATTGCGCGGAAAGCGATATTGAAATAAAAGCCCTGAACTTTCTGCCTGCGGATCAAATCAATTGAAAGCGGCACGATTATGATAGCGGCCAGCTCTATGGGATCGGGCACGATTCCGAAAAATAATTTCAGTGCAGAAACCCAGACCAGCAAAGCGGCCCAGTAAAAAGCAATCATTCTGTTTTCATATAAAAATCGTTTCATATTATTGTCTTCTTTTATTCAAATAATTATATTCTTTCATTTTATAGCCCTATTGCGGCAGGCAAAACAATGACAACCCTGCGGGTTGTCAAAAAGGTTTGTAATCTCAGAGAAGGCAGTCGCATTTTTGGAATTGACGCGATAGCCGATTGATATAATCATATCCAGGTTATAATATTCAACTTGATAAGTTTTTCCATCAGAAGCAGTTGTTGCATTTTTTGCAACAACTGAATTTTCTACAAGTTCTCCTTCTTTATAGATATTCTTTATATGTCGCGATATGTTTGATTTGTCCTTGCCGAACAAGGCCGAAATCTGATTCAGATTCAGCCATACGGTTTCGCTTTCCACACGAACTTCTATATCTTTGCCATTATTCTCGTAAATTATTATTTCATTTATTTGTTTTTCCACTTTTCTCTCCCTGACAATTCAATCTTTATCAATCAACTCAACCACATCCGTTATATTTATAACTATTACGCCGCGCAAAGTAAATATCGTTCCCTTTTCCTTTTCTATTTTATCCACCTTTTGAAATAAATCCCCGCTTGTTATATATTCTTTGGCAATACCGGTGATTTTAAGACATACATTATACTCTTGATCATAACAGGCAATAAAAACTTTCGGATTTTTCAACACATTATTCTGCGATACCACCATTTGCATATCGCATAAATATATTCTATCGGCTTCAACAATAGAAGGCTCTACCATAATCGCACGCGGCTGGCCATCCGCGGACGCCGTTGCGAAAACCATATTTTTATTTTCATAAATAAAATCAATTTGTTTTTGCGTAAGTTTCATCCCTATCTCCTTTGCGCCAAGGCTGCGACAATGTCCTGATACAAAGGCTCGCCTATGGCACCCGGCTCTTTCGTTCTGTCCAGCACCGCGATTTGCTTCACTGTTTCCGGCAACGCGTCCAGCACCGCCGCGGTCGGAAACGGCCGGAACAAATGAATTTTCAAAAGACCCGCGCCCGCCGGCAAATGCGGCAGAGTTTCCGTAATAGTCTCGCACCCACTGCCCATCGCAACAATAACATTTTCAGCCGCTACATCGCCGACATAATCCGCCAGATTATACCGCCGCCCGGTCAGTTCATAAAACTTGTCCATTATATTGGACACAGCTTCCGGCACCGCGTCGTACAGTTTATTCGCGGCTTCTCGCCCTTGGAAATACACATCGGGATTCTGGGCGGTGCCGCGGATTGTCGGCGCGTCGGGACTCATCCCCCTTGCGCGATTCGCCAAGACCAATTCATCAGGCACCAATTCGTGCAGGACCGAATCCGGGATTCTTTCCAAGCGCGATTCTTCGTGCGAAGTGCGGAATCCGTCAAAAAAATGCAAGAACGGCACGCGCGTGCGAAGCGTTGCACTATGAGCGATCGCCGCCATATCGTGGGCTTCCTGGACATTATGCGACGACAGCATAGCGAATCCGGTCTGGCGCACCGCCATAACATCCTGGTGATCGCCGAAAATGCTCAGCGCGTGGGTCGCCAGCGCGCGCGCCGCGATATGCATAACAAAGGGAATTTGCTCGCCCGCGATTTTGTACATATTCGGAATCATTAGCAGCAATCCCTGGCTGGCCGTGAAAGTCGTAGCCAAGGAACCCATTTGCAAGGCGCCGTGCAGGGCGCCGGCGGCGCCGCCTTCGCTTTGCATTTCAATCACTTGCGGAATTGCGCCCCAGATATTTTTTTTATGCTGAAAGGCCCATTCGTCCGCCAATTCGCCCATTGTGCTGCTTGGGGTAATCGGATAAATCGCCATAAATTCGGAAAGGCGGAAAGCTATATCAGCCGCCGCCCAGTTTCCGTCCGTAATCAGTGTTTCTGTTTTATTTTTTGTCATTTTTCTCTTCTTTTATTTCTATCCTGCTCAGCGCGCGCGCCATATCAATCGCCCGCTGCAACTGGTAATCCCGCTCGTCTTTTTCCGCATCCGTCAACTTGGAAAAATCTTCTTCTTCATCGCTGTCCTTTTGTCCTTCTGGCCTTTTGTCCTTTTTATCATTCTCGTTCTTCAAGGCGTTCTTGAACGAGGCCTCGGTATACTCGCTTTTTTTCTTTTCCAGAACCTCTATTTTGGATTGCAAGACCTCTACATCCGGGGTTATCCCCTCGCCCTGAATGGACTTTCCGGACGGAGTATAATACCGCGCGATAGTAATATGAATCGCGGATCCGTCCCCCAGCGGCTTTTGCTGCTGAACGCTGCCCTTGCCAAAGGATTGACTGCCCATAACAATGCCGCGATGATTATCCTGAATCGCGCCGGCGACGATTTCGCTGGCCGATGCCGAGCCGTGATTAATCAGGACCACAACCGGCTTTCCATTCGTCAAATCGCCAGGCTTTGCAACAGAGCGGTCTATGTCGCTGGCATCGCGCCCGCGCGTGGATACTATTTCGCCGCTGTCCAAAAACGCATCTGCGACATCAATCGCGGCAGTCAGATATCCGCCCGGATTGTTGCGCACATCCAAGACATAGCCGGCGACTTTTTTCTTTTCCAGTTTTGCAATCGCGTCTTTTATTTCTTTCGCGGTGGTCGCGCCAAAGTCCGAAATGCGGATGTATCCGACGCCCTGCTTGTCATCAAACTTTATGGATTTAACCTTTATTATGTCGCGTTTCAGGGTCAGATTTTTTGGCTCGCGAGAACCTTCGCTGATAATGGTCAGCTTTACCTTGGTCCCCGGGCGGCCCTTCATTTTTTTGACCGCCTGGTTAAGGGTCAAATCAAAAACCTGCTCTCCGTCAATGTGGGTTATATAGTCGCCGGCCTTTATCCCTGCGCGCGCCGCTGGGGTGTCGTCTATGGGGGAAATGACGCGTACCGCGCCCTTTGGTAATGTTTTTTTATGCTCAGAATCAGTGTCGTCTATGGGGGAAATGACGCGTACCGCGCCCTTGTCGGAAGTGATTTGAATTCCCAGACCGCCGAATTCGCCGTGCGATTTGTCGTTAAAATCTTTGAATTCGTCAGCCGGCAGATACGAAGAATGCGGATCCAGCGCGCCCAGCATAGCGTTCATAGCGGCTTCCAGCATCTTTTTTTCATCGGCTTCTTCTACGAAATTTTCGCGAGCAGATTCAAAAATCGCGGCGAATTTTTTCAGCTCTGCGTAAATTTGCTCGTCATTCAAGTGTTTGACGGGCTCCTTTTTTTCCGCGCCTTGCGCAGAGAAAATGAACAACGAGCAATTAGCAATTAGCAATAAGTGCAAAATTTTTTTGAACATAACGCCTTCCTTTTTCCTGACACACGAATTTAGCAAAAAAAAACGCGCATCGCAATAGTAAAAAAAGCGGCTTTGCTGATTTTGACCCCTACCCCGGCGCTTCGCGCCACCCCTTCCCGCAGGGAAGGGGATTTGCCACCGAGCCAGTTCTATCTAAATTCCCCTTCCCAACGGGAAGGGGTGGCGCGAAGCGCCGGGGTAGGGGTCAAAAAATAATACTTGACAAATAAAACGGGGGGGGTACACTGCGTTTGTCAACAATTCTAAAAATGGACAAAAAAATGGCACATCACCGCTCGCGCCCTACTTTATCGGTTATTATCCCTTGCTACAATTCTGCGCAATATGTGGCTGATTGTCTTGATTCCGTTATGGGTCAAAAGCATTTGTCGTCTGAAATAATCTGCATAAACGACTATTCCGGCGACAATACTTTGAAAAAACTGCAAGAAATTCAGCAAAAGCACAAGAAATCCAGCAATATACAGATTATCAACAACGACAAAAATGTTGGAAATCTGGGCGTGTCATCCTGCCGCAATATGGGCATTGCCCAGGCATCCGGACGCTATCTGATGTTTGTTGATTCCGACGATGTCATAGGATACAAAAATGACGCTATAATCAATTACGACCCGTATTATTGCGAGGCATTCCGTTATGTCCTGGATTCGTTTCCGAATACCGGAATGGTTGTCGGCCAATTATATAAAACCACCGCTCCGGAAATTCCGACAGTTTCAAACGAGCAATTTGAATCAATCAGCAAACGGAATAATTCAAATCCGCAAAAACAGGCTTTGAAAATTGTAAAATACTTGAACGAACGCGTAAGCTCTTGCGCGACCTTGTACCGCACTGACTTTGTGAAAGAAAATCGTTTGTATTTTGACAAAGATATGCTTTATTTTGAAGACGCAAAGTATGTTACGGACTATGCGATGCGCGCATACGGCGCATTCAAGCACATTGCCCGCCCTGTTTTTGAAGCCGTCAATTACAATGGCGGCGGATATTTGTACCGGATTCACAACGACTCTGCTATGTCCAAAGTCCAAATGAACCACAGCGAGCAAGTTTTTCGCCGTCCGGAAAGAATAGAAAACTGGATAGCATATATGCGCGAATTGTTAAGCAATGCCGGAAATGCCGTCGGATATGATTCCGAATTATTTCATTTTCTTGCAAAAGTAAAGTTCTCAAAAGAAATTCCAGGCGCGATAGAGCACTATGCCAAACTGTGCGCGCGCAAGAATCGCCCGCAATGCCAGAATATCAAGTCAATGCAAGCCAAAATTCCGGAAAATTGCCAAAGCTGCAATGTGAACTATTTTGCGCGGAACAAGGCGTCCAAGAATACTTTGGGCATAAACAATTGCGCCCAGTGCCCGAATTTTGACAACTTAATTAAATATATAAACGCTGGAACTATGGCTCGTTAAATATTCCAAGCAATGAAGTTTGTATAAAACTATGAAGTAGTTTTGTCATTCCCGCGCAGGCGGGAAT
>JAIRZE010000052.1 GCA_031267375.1 Rickettsiales bacterium
CTTTCATAGTGTTTACAGTATAAGGAGAAATTACAAATAGTCAAGACACTAAAAAATGCGGCGAACGCCGCATTTTTTAATGTCTGTTGTATCCGCCGCGATAACCGCCGCTCTGGGCAGCGCCGCTGGATTTCTTGGACAAATAGCGCGCCCCGACCAGAACCAGCCATTCAATGGACAGCAGGCCCAAAAATCCGAACGCTTGGTTTATATCCGTGCGCAGCAGAGTCAAAACATAAATCAATTGCGCGGCGAAAGAAACATAAAGTATTCCGAAAATTCCGTTAAAAAATATTCTTTTGATTTTTCCCAACATTTTGTTTTCTCCTTTTTAATAAAAGTCCCCGTGTTTCTGGTGACACGCACACGGGAAAGCGCCGCAATAACGGTGGGCCCGGCCAACAATTGCCGGCATTGGGCCCGCGCCCTTAGGCAGCCATTGCATAGCGAACATTGTCGTTCGCAGCGAAAGTATCGCCATTCATAGTTTTTCAGCTTTTTGCGGCAGCAACGCCGAATTCACCCGACTATTTTTAATGCAGTTGTCGAATCTATGTCAGCCCCATATTTTTTATTGGTGGAGCTGTGGGGTACCGCCCCCCAGTCCAAGAAGCCTATTTTATAGAGGATTCAGAATCATCTTCCCAAAAGGGACATAATAATTATAGTTAAAAAAGTAAAGAAATCAAGCGGTTTTATATTTTTGCAATGCGCAAGTGTAAGGAATGTATCTTTTTAAGCGCTTTTCCTAAACGCCGCGGCCCGCGGCGTCATCCCAGCGAAGGCTGGGATCCACTGCGCCGCAGGCTTTAACCTGCGAAGCAGTCTGTCGTACAGGTTTTCGCTGGCGCGAAAATTAAGGCCTGCGGCGCAGTGGATCCCGGCCTTCGCCGGGATGACGATTTACTGCGTAAATCGTTTTGATTTTATTCCGTTCCAAAAATATACATTCCTTACACTTGAGCCTTTTGCAAAAATACCTGCAAATTTTTTTTGAAATCACATTTGACATAAAAGCCAAATTGCTTTATAATAAAAAATGAATCACAGGGATGTGGTTCAGGGTTTTCAAAAGCCCACTTTAAGCGGTATGAAAAAAAATCATATCGGAATCCGCATAACAGACGACGCGGACGCGTCTTTTTTTATGCAATCCCCACTCTTCCGCCATTGCTTTGCAATGTTGCGGCTTCGGGTCGGGGAGCCGCCTGCTATAAAACAGTCCCGCCGCAAGGCGGACAAAGGCAGCGGAATCATCTTAAAGTGATTTTTGAACTCCCTGACCGCCATTTCTCTGGCGGTTTTTTATATTCAGGGATTTATTATGGCGACAAGAAAAACTTTTTTATTATCAACGGCGCTGATCGGCGGATTTTTTGTTTTTGGCAAAGCGGTTGCGGCTACAACCGGATGTCCTTATAAATTTCCAATAAATGGCTATATAGCTCTTGGCGATATAGTTCTTTTGCCGGATACTGCGGATAGAAGCGCTTATTACCAATGTAATTATCCTTCAGTGCTTTACGCGGATAAATACACAAGTATGCAGACTCAACTCCCGTTTAGGCCGGGTGATTATAACGGAACCTCAAACGGATACGCTGAACATCTGTCCTGTCCCGATGGTTTGTATTTTTGCCCGGAACAAAGTTTGTGCACTTGGTCGTTTGAACCTGGCTGTACCTTTGCCCCTGTGGCAAGCAGTCCGTTTTCAAGCACTTGCGATTGCGCGTCAACCGCGTCCAATTGGACCATCCCTATTGCCTGGACCGGGATACCAGGGTACGAGCGTCGCTGGAAAGTCAAGAAAGAGGGCTGTTCCTGTTTATTGGGCGATGTGGAATACAGATGCACGATCGGATATTACGGCGACGGCACAACCTGCACAAAATGCCCGGCCTTTATTGACGGATTGGGAAAATCCCACGAAAGAACAACCAATATTTCCGGCGCTACCAGCATAACGGCGTGCCATATAGCACAGCCGTATACTCCGATTTGTCCGTACGATACCAGCAACAATTTAATACTGCCGCTAAATCCTGATGATGTGGGGTCTTATTACGAATGCGACTATAACATCGGATATACGGAAAAGGATTGGATAAACGGCGTTGAAACTGTTCTGACAAACGGCTTCCCCAGAAAAATGTGCTGTCCCGACGGTTTATATTTTTGCCCCGAAAAAGGAATATGCACCTGGGCTTGGGAGTCTGATTGCACATTCAACGCGCCGATGTTGTCCACGGCTTGCACTACAAACGACCAACCCTGCGACGAAGGGTTATACGGGCAATACAAACCATACTGCTATGAATGTCCAGGCGGCGAATATTCAATTCCCGGCATAAATACCAGCATCACGCAATGTATGATTTTACCCGGCGAGCCGCGGCAGGATTCCGGTGGCATTTATGAATATACCAATATGTGTTATTACAGCTGATTCAGAGAGAGCAGAGAATGTGAAAATAAAAGGCAATAAAAATGAAAAATAAAATGAAAATACTTGTGTTAAGCGCTCTGTTGCTTGCGGCGTCAGCCCAGGCCCAAGATTCGCAAACTGCGCGCGCAAATTCGGACAGTGCAAAGCTGGATACTATCGGCGCGCCCGCAAAAGTCGCGTTGATGCGTCAAATGGTTGCCGCGAAAATTAGCGAATTATTGGAAAAAAGAGCCCAGGTTCAGAAGACAAATATTGATGTTGTTTTCCAAGATCAAATCCAGGCGGCCGTGAAAAAGCACTATGAAAGATATGGCCTTGTCAAATATGACGCCGTTGTGAATAACAAGGAAAATCTTGCGGCAATTCGCGTGGAGCAATTGGATATGATTGACGGTCCGTATATTTCTTGGCTGGCGGACCACGGCGCGGCGGCGGCAAAGCCGGTTATAAAAGCGGCAGAGGCCAGGGCGATTATTGAAAGCGCGATTTACAGCTTGGAAAACGGTCAAAAGATTGTTTTCCCATATAATCAGTCAAAGCAAAACGAAGAAGAAATCTTTGCATTTCAAGCATTCGGACAACAGGTGAACATTTTGGAACTTGCCGGCAAGAAATCAAAGAAAGATTTGATGAAGCTGACTGCCAAATGGGCCGAAAACGGCAAATAAATTAGGGATAAGTGTAAATAATTAAACTCGGTCTAAATCCCCCTCCCTACTCCGGGGTGGCGCGAAGCGCCGGGG
>JAIRZE010000089.1 GCA_031267375.1 Rickettsiales bacterium
CTCCTTTTATAATTAAAATTTTGTACTGAAAGACATATACGCGCCGCCGCCATCTGTCGGCGCGACAGATACTTTCAACCCGTCTTTTTTGTATCTGCTGGTGAATAAATAGTTGAATCCGATGCCCAATGCCGCGCCTACGCCGACATCGGTCCAGTTATGCATTTTGACGCGCACGCGGGAATATCCGACGAATGCGGCAGCCGCGTACATCGGAACGCCGATTTCCCAGCCGTATCTGCGCTGCCAGTATCCTGCGCCTGCAAAAGCCGCGGATGTGTGGCCGGACGGGAAAGACTGGCCCTTGCCGTCTTCGGGTTCGCCGGGCCGCTCTTCGCGAACGGTCTTCTTTAAGATTTCTGTGGTCGCCCAAGTCGCGCCATAACTTTCCGCCAATTGCCAGTCGCCTTCCCAATCGCCGATTGCGGTGGAATAAATCAACGCGGAGATTGGAATCGCCAGCTGCATCCAGTCGCCGATCTCGCCCAAGGTCGCGTCATAATTGCTGAGCGTGTGCCCGCGTCCCGTGGTGGTTCCGTAATAATCGCCGAACCAGGCGTTTGCGGATTGCATCGTAAAAATCACAGCAAAGATAAAAATAATTTTTTTCATAATGGTTCCTTTTTTTATTTCAAATATCTTTGCAAATATTTTCCGGTAATGGAATCTTTATTTTTCGCAATTTGCTCCGGAGTGCCTTTCGCCACAATATTTCCGCCGTTATTTCCGCCGCCGGGCCCCAGATCAATCACCCAGTCCGCGGTCTTTATCACTTCCAAATTATGCTCTATGACAACAACGGTGTTGCCCTGGTCGGCCAGTTCCGACAACACGGACAGCAACATTTTTATGTCTTCAAAATGCAGACCGGTCGTAGGTTCGTCCAATATATACAAAGTCTTCCCGGTGCTGCGCGCGGATAATTCTTTGGATAATTTTATACGCTGGGCCTCGCCGCCGGAAAGGTCCAAAGAACTCTGCCCCAATTTGATATAGTCCAATCCGACGCGCTTTAATAATTCCAGACTGTTTTTCAATTTTGGAACATTGGCAAAGAACCTGTACGCCTCGTCCACGGTCATATCTAAAACATCGGCAATGGATTTCCCTTTGTACAAAACTTTCAAAGTTTCGTCGTTATAGCGCTTGCCGTGGCAATGCTCGCACTCTACATAAACATCGGGCATAAAGTTCATCTCTATGCGGATGACACCATCGCCTTGGCAAGATTCACACCGGCCGCCCTTTACATTAAAGCTGAACCGGCCGGGGCCGTATCCGCGGGCCTTGGCTTCGGGCAATGCGGCAAAGAAATCGCGCACCGCGGTAAACAGCCCGGTATAAGTCGCCGGATTGCTGCGCGGCGTCCGCCCGATCGGAGATTGATCTATGTCTACGACCTTGTCTATATTTTCCAAGCCGGAAATTTTGTCGTGCCGGCCAGCTTCCAGCTTTGAATTATGCAACGCACGCATCGCCGCGGGATACAAGGTGTCCAGCAGCAGAGTAGATTTTCCGCTGCCCGAAACGCCGGTTAAAACAGTCAGCGTTCCGATTGGAATTTCCAAATCCACATTTTTCAAGTTATGCTCGCGCGCGCCGGAAATTATGATTTTTTCGCCATTGCCCTTGCGGCGCTTTGCCGGCACGGGAATATTTTTTTCGCCGGTCAAATATTGAGCAGTCAAAGAATCTTTATTTTTCAAAACCTGAGCCGGGGTGCCGGCGGCAACAATGTTTCCGCCGTTTACGCCGGCGCGCTTTCCTATGTCTATCAAGTAATCGGCGCTGCGCATAGCGTCTTCGTCGTGCTCTACTACTATCACGGTATTGTCTTTGTCGCGCAAGGTTTTCAAGGTTTCCAGCAGCTTGTCATTGTCGGATTGATGCAGGCCGATTGACGGTTCGTCCAAGACATAAAGCACGCCGGACAATCCGCTGCCGATCTGGGACGCCAAGCGGATACGCTGGGCTTCGCCGCCGGACAAGGTTCCAGCCTGGCGGTTCAAAGTCAAATAGCCCAGGCCCACATTCTGCAAAAATTCCAAGCGCGATACAATTTCGCGCAAGATCGTCCGTGCGATTTCATTTTCTTTCTCAGACAGGCGATTCGGCAATTCGCGAAACCAAACAAGGGCCGCAGACACGGACATTTCCGCCGCTTCCGCAATATCGCACTTATTTACTTTCACGCAAAGGGCCTGGATATTCAAGCGCTTGCCGTGGCACATCGGGCACGGCTTTTGCGATTGGTATTTTGACAGTTCAAATTTTGCCGCGTCGGAATCCGATTCGCGCCAGCGCCGTTCCAGATTTGGAATCACGCCCTCGTAAGGCTTGTCATATTCAAAGCCGTTCCAATTGATGTGAATAACTTCATCGCCGCTGCCGTACAGGATTATATTCTGTTGTTCCGGGGTCAAAGTGCGCCAAGGCTTTGACAATGGAATTTTGTAATGCTTTCCGATAGCCTCTATCAAATGATCATATTGGGATAAATATCCGCCGCGGGACCAAGGCGCGATAGCGCCGTCGCGCACGGACTTTGAATGATCCGGCACGATTAATTCCGGCGACATATTCATTTTTATGCCCAGGCCGTCGCATTCCGGACACGCGCCCAATGGGGCGTTGAATGTGAACAAGCGCGGCTCTATCTTTGGGACCGTGAATCCGGATACCGGACAAGCGAATTCTGTGGAGTATAAAATATCTTCGTCGGTATCCAAGCGGCGAACCAAAACGCTGCCCGGCACCAAGCGCAGCGAAGATTCAAACGACGCGGAAAGACGGGTTATAAAGTCAGAAGTCAAAGGGCAAAGGGCAGTTTCTGATTGAGCATTCGTTTTTGATTGTGAAATCTCGGCATCGTTGCCTTTTGCCTTTTGCCTTTCGCCCTCTGGCAGCACCAACCTGTCCACCACAACAAAAATGCTGTGCTTTTTGTTCTTGTCCAATGCGGGAACAGAGTGCAGATCGTAAACAGTGCCGTCAACAATCGCGCGCTGATAGCCCTGCTTTATCAAAAACGCGATTTCTTTTTTGTATTCGCCTTTGCGCTCGCGCACCAATGGGGCTAATACATAAATCTTGGTTTCCGGCGGAATGCGCAGAGTCCATTCCACCATTTCCGGAATGGTCTGCGAAGCGATTGGCAACCCCGTTACCGGCGAATGCGGGATGCCGACGCGCGCCCAAAGCAAGCGGAAATAGTCATAAATTTCCGTAACGGTCCCAACTGTGGATCGTGGATTTTTACTTGTTGTTTTTTGTTCTATGGAAATGGCGGGGGATAAACCTTCTATCAAATCAACATCGGGCTTGCGCTGCATATCCAGGAATTGGCGCGCGTATGATGATAAAGATTCCACATACCGGCGCTGACCTTCGGCATAAATGGTGTTAAAAGCCAGGGACGATTTACCGCTGCCGGAAACGCCTGTTATGACGACCAATTTGTTTTTTGGAATGTCAATGTCTATATTTTTAAGATTATGCTCGCGGGCGCCGCGAATTTTGATAGTGTCCATAGCGGACATTATAATGTAAAAATAATGAAAAACAAGGGGTGAAAGGCATATGGCAAAGGGCAAAAGGCAGGTTTTTAATTTTTATCGCAAGGGTAATTTTCAGATTAATGAAATTAAGAACCTGCCTTTTGCCCTTTGCCCTTTGCCTTTTGCCTTTTGCCCTATCTTAATGGCGGGAAGCATTCGCTGGTTATATTCTGCACACCACCCGACGGACAGCATACATTTCCGCCAAAACCTTCGTTATATTGCAAACTTTCCCCAGCGCAACAGCCGTCTTCCCCGGGCGCCGTTCCGTCATCGCACATCATCGGCGCGTCATCGCCATAATCCGCAGAATCATCATAAACCGGCGCGGGCTCTGGCTGATACCCGACAGATTTTGCGCCGGAAACATCATATCCGCCGCCCTTTGCAGCCAGTACAGACGCTTCATCCGGAACCACAGGCGCCGGCGCTTGATACTTTGGCACAGGGGCCGGAATTTCTATTTCTTCCTGAATTATTTCAGCCGCAGGCGCAGGTGCAGGCTCTGGTTCAGGCTCTGCCACTGGTTGCGGGGCAACCGGCGCAGGCTCTGGTACAGGGGCCGCTGGCGGGGCCGCGATAAACGGGGATTCCGCGACCGGCGCTGGCTCCGGCTTTGCCGCAGGTTTTGCAGGCGCCGGGGCTGGCTTTTCAACCGCGACGACTGCCAAGTCTGGGACAGCCGTCGTATCCTTTGTATTCTTTTGATACAGCCACAAGGTAAATATTGACAGGACAATCAAAACAATCAGCATTATATAGTAAATCGCGGTCGGCCGATGAGGTTTGTCGCCAGTACTTCCGCCAATCGGAATTCCGGTCCCGGTCAACGGGGACACGGGCCGCAAGACCTCGGCCATAGGCGCCTGGACGGGCGCAGGCTCTGGCGCGACGGGCGCGGCGGTATTCATCACGGGCGCAATCGGCGGCACAAAGCTGGGCGCTTCTGGGGTCGGCAGACGCTCCCACGCGTCGGCGATTTTTTCTTCGCTGGGGGCGGGCGGAGTAAATGCCAGCGGCGCCGACGGACTGATGCTGCCCAGTTCGTCCGCGGCATTGAATTCTATCGGCTTGAACGCGATTTTTTCGTCCAGAATTTCCGGATCTTTTTCAAATAAAGGTTTTACTTCTTCCGCCATAATTTCTTCCTTTTCATTTTGTTCGTGGTAAATTTTTTCATTATCCACTACCCCGGCGCTACGCGCCACCCCTTCGCCAGCGAAGGGGACTATATCAAATCCTAAAATTTTCCTTGCGGCTTCCGCATCCATATTCGCCGCGTCCAGCCGTCTTTTCGCATTGTGCAGACGCCGTTTTGCACGACGAGTTTTCGCATTAGTCCTGTCTATCT
>JAIRZE010000096.1 GCA_031267375.1 Rickettsiales bacterium
AGGCATTGGCGCTGGCTATTGATTCGGATATGGACCTGGTGGAAATCAACGCCGCCAGTATGCCGCCTATTGTAAAAATTATGGATTATGGCAAGTTCAAATACGATCAGAAAAAGAAAGCATCCGACGCCAAGAAAAATCAAAAGGCGAACGAGTTGCGCGAAGTGTGGATAAAGCCGTTCATAGAAGAGAACGACCTGAACATCAAAATGAAAAAGGTGTTTGAGTTTTTGGGCGACGGGGACAAGGTAAAGATTTCCGTAATGACCAAGGGCAGTAAGAAAGTACTTGCGCGCGGGAAAGACGCTGTGCCGAATCTTTTCGCGCATATCATAGAATTGATAGGGACCAAGGGAACATTGGACAGCAAGTCCAAACCGGATGAGCGGACAAAGAGCATAATCGTCGCGCCTGCGAAATAAACAATCCGCCCAAAGGCGGATTTTTAGTGAATAGTGAAAAAGTGAATAGTTAGTGGCTATTTTTTTATTGCACGATGCGAAATCTTTGGTATAATCTGCCGCGCTTGGGTGTGTAGCTCAGTTGGTTAGAGCGTTACGTTGACATCGTAAAGGTCGTCGGTTCGAGTCCAATCACACCCACCAAAAGATACGAAATATATCAACAAACGGTGTTGTTGTCATTCCCGCGGACCCAGCGGGGTCATCGGCGGGAACCAATCACACCCACCACCCTTCGCCCTGCGGGGCTTCCAACTTCGCCAAGGCTTCGTTGGACAAGTCGGGTGGCAGGCCGCTATCAAAATTTTGGTATAACAAATGAAAATAAATTCTATGATGCTTTGATATGAACCTGCGACAATAATCAACTATTGCCGCGTCTTTGCGCGGTTTTATTTTATAAAAAGGCTTTTATATGAAAAAAAAATATTTAATCACCAGCGCGCTGCCTTATGTGAACGGCAATCTACACCTGGGGCATATGGTGGGCTGTCTTATTCCGTCCGATGTATACGCCAGATTCTGCCGCGCTATGGGGCGTGATGTCCTGTATGTGTGCGGAAGCGACGATCACGGAACGCCCGCAATGATAGCCGCCCAGAAAGCCGGCAAATCAGTAGAGCAATACACTGCGGAATGCTTTGCCGCGCAAAAAGAACAAACCGAAAAACTGTTTTTGTCTTTGGACGGCGGGTATGGGCGAACTCACACAGATTTGCAGACAAAGCTGGTGCATAACTTATTCAGCCGTCTGGACGAAAACGGATACATAGAAGAAAAAGCAACCGTCCAGCCGTACGACGCGCAAGGACAGGCTTTTTTGTCCGACCGCCAGATAGAAGGAACTTGTCCGAAATGCGGTTATGAAAAAGCACGCGGCGACCAATGCGGAAAATGCGATTCTCTGCTGGACCCGTCGGATTTGATAAAGCCGTATGTGGCTGACAGCGGCAGCAAAGACATAGAATGGCGCGAAACCAAGAACTTGTTTTACCGCAATGATAAAACTATGTCCGCGGTTGCCGATTGGTTTGCTGATAACCACGGTATGTGGTCCGCGGCGGCTGTTTCTAATACAAAAAAATATTTGTCGGAAGACATACCGAATCCGTCGGTCACGCGCGATTTGTCCTGGGGGATTCCGGTTAACAAGCCCGGCTATGAAAACAAAGTGTTTTATGTATGGTTTGACGCGCCCTGGGGCTATGTTTCAATCTCGCAGGCTGCGAACAAGGAATGGGCGGATTGGTGGCACGGCGGCGAAAATTGCCATTACGCGCAGTTTATGGGAAAAGATAATACAAAGTTTCACTCTATATTTTTTCCGGGTCAAGAATTGGCTTTGAACGAGAATTGGAAAAAAGTAGACCAGCTGAAAGTTATGAACTTTTTGAATTTTGAAGGCGGAAAAGTATCAAAGTCGCTGCGCAACGGAATTTTCGCAAACGAGGCTTTAAGTGAAGCTCCGGCGGATTGCTGGCGCTATGCGTTTATGGCATCAGCGCCGGAAACAGACGACACGGACTTTACTATTCAGCGTTTCGCCGATATCGTGAACAAAGACTTGAACGGAATACTTGGGAACTTTGTTTCCCGCGTCTGCAAAATTACGGAAAAGAATTTCGGGACCAATGTGCCGAAACAATTAGCAATCAGCAATGGGCAATTAGCAATTGATGAAAATGAGCTGAATCAGAAATTATCAGAATTGACGGCCGCATTGGATGCCTGCGAATTCCGCGCGGCGGTTTCCGCATTGCGCGGGCTCTGGTCCGCAGGGAATGAATACTTTGCGAAACTGGAACCTTGGACATTGGTAAAGAACGGCGATTTGGACGCCGCTGGCGCGGTATTGAACGAATGCTTTCAGCTGATAGACTTTTACGCGCGCGTGTCCGCTCCGTTTATTCCGGCGGCCGCTGAAAAAATGCGAAGCATTTTTTCAATTAGCGATGAGCAATTAGCAATTAGCAATTGGCCGTCATCATACGAACGCCGGATTGCAGACGGGACGCAGTTTGCCGTGCCGGAAAATTTATTCGCGCGCATAGACTCTGACAAAGTCGCGGAAATGACAGCCAAATATGTTAAAAAATAACCGCCGCATTGTCTTGATGTCTTGCTGCGCGCCGTGCAGCGCCGGCGCTATTTTGCAAATGAAAAATTCCGGCAATGATTTTTGCGTGCTGTTTTACAACCCGAATATCTTTCCAGAATCGGAATATAACAAGCGTCTGGCAGAGCAAATAAAACTGTGCGAAGCACACGGGGTAAAATATGCGGTCGGCGATTATAATCACGAGAGTTGGCTGGCCTGCGTCGGGGCAGGGCGCGAGAACGAGCCAGAGCGGGGCAAGCGGTGCAGCGAATGCTTTCGGCACCGATTCGCATACGGGATAAAATGGGCGCGCGATAATGGCTATGACGCGATCGCAAGCGTTTTCGGCGTTTCGCGCTGGAAAAATCAACTTCAAGTTGATTTTTCCGCACAATTAGCAATTAGCAATGAGCAATTATCAATTATTTACCTGTCGGTTGAATGGGATGAATCTTTGCGAATCGCCGAAAATAAAAGGCATAATTTTTACCGCCAGAATTATTGCGGTTGCGAATATTCAATCCGCAAAGTATAATCCCCGCAAAGGAGTTTTATATGTCATCAATTTTGGTTTTCCCGGGCCAAGGCAGCCAGTTCGTCGGTATGGGAAAAGAACTTTATGATAATTATCCCGCTGCACGCGAAGTCTTTGACGCGGTGGATGATGCCCTGGGGCAAAAACTTTCAGAGATTATTTTCAACGGCCCTATGGATGAACTGACGCTGACCGCGAATGTCCAGCCGGCTATCTTCGCCGTATCCTTGGCTATGCTGAAAGCGTCCGGCGCAGCATTGCCGGAATTTGTCGCCGGGCATTCATTGGGCGAATACAGCGCGCTTTGCGCCGCCGGCGCGCTTGGGGTGGCGGACACCGCGAAATTGCTGCGCCTGCGCGGGAATGCTATGCAGGAAGCGGTGCCGGTGGGCCTGGGGCTGACCGCAGTAATAATCAGCAATGAGCAATTAGCAATTAGCAATTTGTGCGCTAGGGCCGAATCGGAAACAGGTGAAATAGTTGATGTCGCAAATGACAATTCCCCCGGTCAGGTTGTAATTTCAGGGGCCAAGGCCGCGGTGGAACGCGCTATGGAACTTGCGAAAGAGCAGGGCGCAAAACGCGCTATGCCGCTGCAACTCTCGGCGCCGGTGCATTGCCGATTGCAGGAACCGACCGCTTCAATTCTTCGCGCGGCAATTGCCGGGACAGAATTCCGCGCGCCGGCCGCGACATTTATTTCAAACCGCACTGCGGCGCCGATGACGGATGTTTCAGAGATAAAAGAATCGCTTGTCTATCAGATAACGCACGGTGTGCGCTGGCGCGAAACCATACTGTCGCTGCCAGGACTTGGGATAACAGAAACCGTGGAAGTTGGTCCAGGGAATGTTTTAACGGGCCTGACCACGCGAATCGTTCCGGAATTAACAGCAAGAAAATTGGAGATATAAAATGTTTTCATTAAAAGACAAAGTAGCATTGATAACAGGGGCTACCGGCGGAATCGGCGAAGGCATAGCCGCGGCATTCGCGGCGGCCGGCGCAACCGTCGTCATCACTGGGCGAAACGAGGAAAAGTTGAAAGGACAAATGGACAAATGGACAAATGGACATTATGTCGTTTCAGACTTATCACAACCTGGCGCTGCGGACGCCCTTGTCAAAGAGACAATTGAAAAAGCCGGCAAAATTGACATTCTGGTAAACAATGCCGGGATTACGAAAGACATTTTGCTGATGCGAATGACGGACGAGCAGTTTGACGATGTCATCAATACGAACCTGCGCGCGACTTTTCAGCTGTGCCGCGCGGCGATTATGCCGATGATGAAGAACCGATTCGGCCGGATTATAAATATGTCGTCAATAATCGGCGCAATCGGCGGAGCGGGCCAGGCGAACTATGCCGCGTCCAAGGGCGGAATAATAGCAATGACAAAAAGCATAGCGGCCGAAGTCGCCAGCCGCGGAATTACAGCGAATGCGATCGCGCCGGGCTTTATCAAAACGCCTATGACGGATGTTCTGCCGGACGAATTAAAGGACGCGTATTTGAAGCAGATACCGGCGGGCCGATTCGGAGAACCCGCGGACATAGCGAACGCCTGTGTATTCTTGGCAAGCGCAGAGGCCGGATATATAAACGGCCAAACTTTGCATATCAACGGCGGAATGGGACGGTTTTAATAAATGAAAAGTGAAAAATGAAAAATAAATCCGGCGTTGCCGGATTTTTTAATTTCGCAAAATTGCGCCAGCAATTTTGTATTTCTCACTTTTCATTTTTCATTTCTTTACCGCCCGCAGCACCGCGATTATTCCCGCCGGCGTCATTCCCTGAATTCTTGACAATGCCGCGATATTTTCCGGCCGCGCGCGGCTGAGTTTTTCTTTCAATTCATTCGTCAGGCCCGAAAGCAAAGAATAGTCAAACGCACCCGGAATTTTTATATTTTTATCATTGTTATAGCGTGCGATCTCTCGGCTCTGGCGGGCGATGTATCCGGCATATATTTTGTCGTTATTTGTGATTTCAGATTTATGATTTGCGAATTGCCTTTCGCATTCTTCCGCTGAAATCAATCTGGCCGCGACCGCCATTTCGCCCAGTCGGGCGATAGCATTATCGGCGCGCAGCTGCAATCTGTATTCCGCGCGCGATGTGAACATACGATAGGGCTCGTCAATGCCCAGCGTCGTTATATCGTCAATCATCACGCCGATCATAGAGTTTGTGCGGTCAAGATTCAGGGCAAGACTGCCTTTTGACTTTTGACTTTTGCCCTCTGCGGCGCAAGCCGCGGCATTCGCCCCCGCGACCAGGCCCTGGGCGGCGGCTTCTTCATACCCGCTGGTGCCGTTTATTTGGCCGGCAAAGAACAATCCCGGAATATCTTTGCTTTCCAGATTTGCTTTCAAAGCGCGCGCGTCAATCGCGTCGTATTCTATCGCATATCCATAGCGGGCAACGCGGCAATTTTCCAATCCCGGAATAGTGCGCAGAAATTTGTCCTGAACCAATTCGCCGAACGAAGTGGATAATCCGTTGGGATAAATTAAATCAGAATCCAGACCTTCGGGTTCCAGGAAAATATGATGCGACTTGTGCTCTGGAAAACGCATAACCTTGTCTTCCAGGGACGGGCAATAGCGCGGGCCTATGCCCTGAATTGTTCCGTTGTACATCGGCGCGTCCGCAATATTGCCCTGTATTATTTGATGAGTCTCTTCCGTCGTATGCGTGATGAAACAGGAAATGGGCAAATGGTCAGATGGACAAATGGACATTTCGCTTTGTTCCTGCCCGTCTGTCCTTTTGCCCATTTGTCCTTCACTAAACCAATTATGATTTTCTTCCGACGGCTGCGGCTCGCACACATTAAAATCTATACTGTCGGCATACAGACGCGCAGGCGTTCCGGTCTTTAAGCGCAGAATAGCAAAACCGGCTTTTCGCAATATTTCTGAAATATTTGCATCAGGCTCTTGATATGTCCCGTCGTCTTGCAAGCGCCCTGTTGGAATGCGCCGGGCCCCGCGCGTGGCGACACCGCGCAGAAAAGTCCCGGTTGTCAGCACCAATGCCTTTGCCCGGTATTTGTTATTTATGATTTTATTTTCCAGATCCAGCGATTGAACAGACTCATAGATAATGGACAAAAGGTCAGATGGACAAAAGGACATTTTGTTTTGTTCCTGTCCTTTTGTCCTTTTGTCCTTTTGTCCTTTTAATAGCTCTTTTACCACTTCCCGGTAAAGATTACGGTCTATCTGGGCCCGCAGAGCCTGTGTGGCGGCGCCGTGCGTGGAATTCAGCAGCCGCCAGTGAATGCCGGCGCGATCTGCGGCGCGCGGCATAATCCCGCCCAGCGCGGCCATTTCTGCAATCATTTGGGACTTTCCCGGCCCGCCCAGGGACGGATTGCAGGACATAGCGCCCAGATCGCTTTCGGACTTTGTAAGCAGCAGGGTCTTTGCGCCAATGCGCGCGGCGGCAGCGGCGGCTTCAACGCCTGCGTGTCCGCCGCCGATAATAATGACATCAAATTCATTCATAAGCGGAATGATATAATAAAAAAACTGGAAAT
This sequence comes from Rickettsiales bacterium, assembly GCA_031267375.1. Lineage (GTDB taxonomy): Bacteria > Pseudomonadota > Alphaproteobacteria > Rs-D84 > Rs-D84 > JAIRZE01. The sequence continues at coordinate 6,646 of JAIRZE010000096.1, forward strand.
AAAGAAAAACTTGTGATAGATTTGCGGACAGGCCGGTTTAGCTCAGCTGGTAGAGCATCTCATTCGTAATGAGGGGGTCGTAGGTTCAAGTCCTATAACCGGCACCACCTTTCCGCCAAGGCTTCGGGTGGCGCGCCAACAGAAAAAATCAAGCGTCCATACTCGGACGCTTGAACTTTTTTTAACCGGGATTTATTTATTTCCCCTCGTGATGCGCTTCTTCCAGGCAGCGGATTTTATCGTGCAGCCATTTGTCCCAATGCATTATGTCAACCGCGTCCCACTTCGTAAACTCAAAGCGCGCAGTCCAGCGGAATTTCATTTTCATCCATTGCTTGGACAGGCATTCCTGCATACATTTGCCCTCTGCATATTCCATTCCCGCCGCCTGAATAAACGCATAGTTCAGCGATTTCAGCTTTTCTATGTCCATTTCCAGCTTTGGTATGAAATTCTTGAAGTGGCTTTTCAAATCGGCGAAAGAATATCCGCCCTTTGGCGCCGATTTCTTTACTTCCATTCCATAATCCAGCGCAAAGTTCGCTATGCAAATTCCGTGCTTGAAAAACAATTTCGCGTGATGCCGGTGCAGGCGCTTTAATCCGTTCAGATTGGTTTTGTGCGCGGCGATCATAGCCTCTTCGTGCAGCAGAGCCTGATTGTCCGCCACATCTTTGAATCCTTGCAGGATTTTCCCCAGTTCCATTTTTTTCTCCTTTGTTGTTGGCGCACTGATTATGCCTTGGATGCCGCCGCCGCATCAATGCGGAGCAATTCCTATGCGCCTGCGTTGAAAAAACTGTTGAAATCGCAAACAAATGTGTTAAAATCAAAGCTATGAATAACAAAAGCATAATCATTATAGAATAAACAGCAATGCGCCGATGCGTAAAGCTGGGGCGCGTAGCGCCTGTTTTTTTATAAGAGTCCAAGGAACAATAAATGTCAAAAGCAAAGCACTATCCTGAAATCAACGCCCGCGCAGACTTTCCAAAGCTTGAAAAGGAAATTCTGGCTTTCTGGGATGCGGAAAAGATTTTCAACCAGACTATTGAAAACCGCGCCAGTGCGCCAGAATATGTTTTTTACGACGGACCGGCTTTTGGAAACGGACTTCCGCATTACGGGCATATTCTGACTTCCTATGTAAAGGACCTTGTTCCGCGCTATCAGACTATGCGCGGGAAAAAAGTGCCGCGCAACATTGGCTGGGACTGCCACGGCCTGCCGGCCGAGCTGGAAGCTGAAAAATACCTAAAAATTTCAGGAAAAGCCGAAATCGCGAAATTCGGAATAAAAGAATTCAACGCCGTCTGCACAGAGCGCGTGCAGATGTATGTCGGCGAATGGGAAAAGTTTTTGACAAGAATGGGCCGCTGGATTGACTATTCGGACACTTACCGCACTATGGATTTGAACTATACCGAAAGCGTCATATGGGCATTCAAGAAATTGTATGACAAGGGCTTGATTTATGAAGGGACTTATTCAATATGGTACTCTTACGGCGCGGAGTCAACCGTTTCAAATTCCGAGACAAAGCAGGACGACTGCTATCGCGAGCGGGAAGACACCAGCGTTACCGTGTCATTCCTTTTGGACGAAGAATTTGACGGGAAACCGACGCATATATTGGCTTGGACGACAACGCCCTGGACATTGGTCGCAAACTTCGCATTATGCGTTGGCGAAGACATAGACTACGCCGTTATGGAAGAGAATAACCAGTATTATGTAATCGGAGACAAGGCGCGCGAGCGTTATAAACAGCAACTGCAAAACGCAAGCTTTGTCAAGACGGTCAAAGGGCGCGATTTAGTGGGCAAGACTTACACGCCGCTGTTTGATTTCTTTGGTGATGTAAAACACGCGTTCAAGGTTGTCTCCGCCGACTATGTTACGATCGATGACGGAACCGGAATCGTCCACCTTGCGCCGTTTGGGGAAGAAGACTTGATAATTATGGAGCGCGAGGCTATTTCTTGGCACGCCCCCGTAGACAGTCAGGGAAAATTTACAAAGCAGGTTGGACAGTATGCCGGAATGCTTGTCTTTGATGCAATAGACCCAATTGTATCGGATCTTAAAAAATCAGGAAAGCTGATAAAGAAAGAGCAATACAGGCATATGTATCCGCATTGCTGGCGCACGGGTGTCCCGCTTATAAATATGCCGCTGAACAGCTGGTATGTGGCGGTTGATAAGTTTAGGGATCGCATTGGCGAATTAAATAAAAAAATTGATTGGATTCCGGATCATATCCGCGACGGGCAAATGGGCAAGTGGCTGGCTGGCGCAAGGCCTTGGGCCATATCGCGCTCCCGATTTTTCGGCGCGCCGATCCCGGTTTGGAAATCCGACAACCCGGAATATCCGCGGATTGATGTATACGGCAGCATTGCCGAGCTGGAACGTGACTTTGGTATAAAGATCACCGATTTTCACCGACCGTATATAGACGAACTGACTCGGCCGAATCCGGATGACCCGACTGGAAAATCAATGATGCGCCGCATTCCGGAAGTATTGGATTGCTGGTTTGAATCCGGCGCTATGCCTTTTGCGTCCAAGCATTATCCTTTTGAAAACAAGGATTGGTTTGATTCTCACTTTCCCGCTGATTTTATCGTGGAATACATAGCTCAAACGCGCGGCTGGTTTTATAATATGATGATTCTGGCAACGGCATTGTTTGATAACGAGCCATTCAAAACTTCGCTGTGCCACGGCGTGGTTTTGGGAAACGACGGCAAGAAAATGTCAAAATCCCTGCGCAATTATCCCGACCCTATGGATGTTATAGAAACATTGGGATCCGATTCATTGCGATGGTTTCTGATGTCTTCAACAATTCTGTCCGGGGGTAATATGTCCGTTGCGCGCGAAGATATCGCAAAGTCCGCACGCGAAGTCATAATGCCGCTGTGGAATACATTTTATTTCTTTACGCTTTATGCAAACGCCGAAGGAATAAAAGCGAAAGAAATCGCAACCGCGACAGATCCGCTGGATAAATACATATTGTCAAAACTTCGCACTATGGTTCTGCGCGTCACGGAATTGCTGGATGCGTCGCGCATAAATGAAGCCGCGCCATTATTCTCGGCATTTATGGAAATCTTGAACAACTGGTACATACGCCGCTCGCGCCCGCGCTTTTGGGACGGAAAAGACACGGCCGCATTTGATACTCTGTATACCGTACTGACCGTGCTATCCAAAGCATTGGCGCCTTATATGCCGATGACCGCGGAATTTATTTACAAATCGCTGACTGGTGATAAATCCGTTCATTTGCAAAACTGGCCAGATGTATCAGCTATCGCGGAAAATCATAATATTGAAAAAGCAATGGATATCGTGCAATCTGTGGTTGCCGTTGGAAAAGCCTTGCGCGAGAATGCAAGACTGCGCAATCGTTTGCCGCTGGCAAAAATGACTATCGCCGGCGCGGATTTATCAGAGTACGCGGATATAATAAAAGATGAATTGAATGTAAAATCTGTTGAATTTACAACCAATATTTCATCCGTTGCCGATTCGTTCGTATATTTGATTACCCCGAAAATCGGGGAAAGATTAGGCGGCGCTTTGAAAGAAATTATCCCAGCAGTAAAAGCCGGTAATTACGAAATCAAAGACGGGCAGCTTTATGTCCTTTGTCCTTCGTCCTTCGTCCTTCGTCCTTCGGAATACGAAAATCGTCTGACTGTAAAGCCCGGAATCACAGGCGCGGCATTGCCCGACAATACCGCCGTAGTCGTTCTGGATACAAATCTAACGCCGGAACTGATTGCCGAAGGCCTGGCCAACGACGCCCTGCGCTTTATTCAGGACACGCGCAAACTGGTTGGCCTGGATGTGTCTGACCGCATACATCTGACCGTCGCAGGCGACGCGGAAATGATAGCCGCGTTCCGCGCACACGAGCCGCGGATTGCGGAAGATGTCCTGGCGCTGGATATAAACTATTCTGACGGCGAACAGGAACACAAGACAGAGATTGAAAATCACAAGTTTTCAATAAAGATTGAAAAATGATGAATCCGGAAACTTATTTCAAAATAATGCCGCAGCACTTGGATATGACGGTGCGCACGGAATTGTATTATGTGAACGAATTCACTTTCGCCGTCGCCGTCATTCTTTCCGCCCAGGCGACCGACAAGAAAGTAAATGAAATTACCCCGGCGCTTTTTGCGGTCGCTGATACGCCGGAAGCAATGCTTACACTCAGTGAATCCGGCTTGAAAGAGCATATAAAGGTTATTTCTTTTTTCAATAACAAGGCAAAGAATATCCTGGCATTGTCTGAACTGTTAAACAAAAGGACAGATGGGCAAAAGGACAAATGGACATTTCCAGTAAAATACCACAATCGCGATGAATTGATGAAGCTGCCGGGCATAGGCCAGAAAACGGCAAATGTTATAATGAATGTTCTTTGGGGCGCGCCGACGATCGGCATAGACACCCACGCATTCCGCCTGGCGCACAGATTCGGCTGGGTCGGCGATTCTGATAATACGCCAGAGAAAGTAGAAGAAAAATTATTAAAATTGATTCCGAAAAAATACCACAATGCCGTGAATCATATTATGGTCCTGCACGGGCGATATATCTGCAAGGCGCAGAAACCTTTATGCGCGGATTGCCCGGTGAATAAATTTTGTCCTGCGCGGACTTGATTTTCTTCTTGTATTCCCTGATTCTTATGATAAGATTCCCAGCAGTGTCGGGGTATTCCCGACGCCGGGTCCTAGAAACCCCACACGCAATAAAAAAATTCCTGCCCGGACTTTTATGGCAGGAGGACGGCGAAATTAAATACGCCGTGCAAGTCATTGTGTGTTCTTGTTTCTAGCCTCCTGCCGCCTCTTTTACAAGGCGGTTTAATTATGGCGGGAAACAGAGCAATTTGTCATCAGGCTAAAATTCCCAAGATAAAAGAAACACTGATCAAGAGCGTTGGCGGTCGGCTCTCTCCTTCCGCCGCGCTCTTGACCAGTGTTTTTATTTGTCGCGTATTTTCGCACCAGTTTTTTCCACAGATGCAATGATCCGGTTTTGCATTTCCTGCAAGTCCGCGTCCGTCATATTCTTGTCCGGATAAGCAGTTATCGTGAAAGCAATGGACTTCTGCCCGTCTTTTTCAAACACATCAAAGACCATAATGTCGCGGATTTGCTGATCCACAAAGGCCGCTCTTATTATATCCTGCGCGTTTTGATTCTGCGCGCACCAGAACGCGAAGTCTTTTTTTATCGGCTGAAAATCAGTTATGGGCTTTTTAAGATGTTCGGCTATGCCTTTTTCCGCATTTTCTATAAATGCGATTTCAACATTCGTCTTTATGCCGAATTTCTTTGCCAGTCCCGGATGCAGCTCTGCAAATTCCGCCTGGAATCCAATCTCTGGCAATTCAATCCGCCCATATCTGTACGGATGCGCCCACTTCGGCGGATTATCAGTCTTTACATCATACCATACATTCGCGCCGATCAGCGCGTTCAGATCAGCGCGGACATCAAACACATCAACGGGACGATTTCGTTTCTGCCAATGTTTTGGATAATTGTTTCCGGTGCGGACGATCAAAAGCTGCCAATGCTCTTGCCCTGGTATTCCGCCGTCAAAAACATTTCCGCATTCAAACAAGGCAAGGTCCGGGAAGCCGCGCCGCTCGTTATCCGCGATAACATTCAGCATATTCGGTAGCAAATGGTTGCGCGCCGTGTTCATATTTTCGGTAATCGGATTTTTTATAATCACATTCGGTTTGTCGGAAATCAATTTCTCCTGGGCCAGATTTCCAAACCCGTATGTTATAACCTCTGTCAGACCCAAATGCGTCAATAAATCGGTCTTTCCGCCCATTTTTTGAATAACAGGATTTGCAACCTGCCGCCGGTCGGCGAACAAATTGACATATCCTGTGATGCGGATTATGTCCGACACGATAGTTTCCGGAATATCCACATCAACCCGCCAGCTTGGCACAATCAAATCGTTTGCATTCGCAAATTTATACCCCAGTTTTTCCAATATTTCCTTTTGCTTCCCGGCGTCCAGGAACCAGCCTGTTTTTCTGCCGAATAATTCAGAATCATATCTTATTATCTTTGGATTATATTTCGGCAAATCCTTGATCGCGGCGATAATTCTTCCCCCACAGGCTTTTTGAATAATATCTGTCGCCATATCCAGCGCTTCGCCAGTAATGGTCGGATCAATTCCACGCTCGTACCTATACGACGAATCAGTCTTCAAGCCCAAGCGCTTTGCGGTCTTGCGAATTCCAACCGGCTCAAAATAAGCGCTTTCCAGCAGGATATTTTTTGTATTTTCCGTCGTCATTCCGCGCTTTCCGCCGATAATTCCAGCCAGTGCCAGAATTCCCTTTTTATCGGTTATGACCAGATCGTCCGCGGTTAAAATATGTTCTGCATCAAATAAATCCTCAAACTTTTCGCCGGCCACGGCCAAGCGCACAATTATGTCGCCATCTATTTCGTCCGCGTCAAAGCAATGCATAGGCTGGCCCAGGTCATAGCAGACATAGTTGGTCGCATCTATGCAGGCATTCTTTGGATTTACGCCTATCGCTTCCAGCCGCCGCTTTATAGTTTCGCCTGATTCCGCCATTTTTATATCGCTGATTTCAATAAAGTTATAAACAGGGCAGCGATCCGGATTTTGGATAAAAGCTTTGCGCCGACCCGCAATATTATTTATGACTGGAAATTCCCTGTTTATAAAGCTTCCGGCGATGGATGTTGCGGACAAATCGCGCGCTATTCCGCGAACAGACAAGTAATCCGGCCGGTTGGGTGTAATTCCTGCATCAAAAACAATATAATTATCGGAATCTTTTTTTTCTATCAAAGGGTTTCCGATTTTATACTTCTTTTCATCCAATTCTATGATTCCGTCGTGATCTTCGCCCAGTCCCAGCTCTTTTTCGCTGCACATCATACCGTTGGATTCAAAGCCGCGGATTTTGCCGGCCTTTATTTCCATATTGCCAATTTTGCAGCCCGGGCGGGCCAGCGCGGAAACCAGGCCAGCGCGCGCGTTCGGTGCGCCGCAGACGACTTGACGAGGAAGCCCAGACCCGTCGTCCACTTTCAGCAAATGCAAATGAGTGTTCGGAATATCCGAAGATTCGCAAATCTTCGCCGCAATTGGACGGACAGGCTCTATCAATTCCTCTACCTCTAACCCGGCCAGGGTCAGAGCATTCGCGATCGTTCGCGCGGTCGCATCCGTATTCAAATAATCTTTCAACCAATCAAGTGTCCAGCGCATCTTAAAATCCTTCGTTTTGCAGCCAGCGAATATCGCCGTCATAAAATTTTCTTATATCGTTCAGGCCGTATTTCAGCATAGCCAATCTGTCCCAGCCAAAACCCCAGGCATAGCCCTGGAATTCATCCGGATTAATGTTGCAGTTTTTCAAAACATTCGGATGAACCATTCCGGCGCCCATAATTTCCAGCCAACTGGTGTTTTTATCTTCGTTCTGAGCCAGATTTCCAGTACTTTTATCCCACAGCACATCTATTTCAACAGACGGGTCGGTAAAAGGAAAATAACTTGGGCGGATCCGCAGCGAAGTCGTTTTCTGGAAAAATAATTCCAAAAACATTTTTATGTCGGAAATCATATCCTGCAAAGTTATATCTTTGCCCACATTCAATCCTTCTATCTGATGAAACATAGGCGAATGAGTAGCATCCATATCGCGCCGGAAAGTCGCGCCGGCGGCGAATATTTTTATCGGGGCGCCGGATTTTTCCATCTCGCGAATTTGAATAGCGCTTGTTTGGGTGCGCAGAACATTATCTGTCCCATCTATAAAGAAAGTGTCCTGCATATCGCGGGCAGGGTGGTATTCCGGTGTATTCAAAGCAGTAAAATTATGCCAATCGTCTTCTATTTCCGGACCAAAGCGCGAAGAATAACCCATAGCCAATAAAATATCGCCTATCTCGCGCAGCGCCCTGGTAAGCGGATGTATTTTTCCGATAACAACAGGCGCGGCGTCCAGCGACATATCAATCTTGTCTTTTTCCAATGCTGCGTTCAATGCCGCATCTTCCAATTGTGTCTGGCGCGCGGCAAACACCTCTCGCAATTGCGAATTTTCCAAGTTTAATGCCGCCCGCGCTTCCAGCGACAAATCCTTCATAGTTTTCAAGCGTGCGGTCATAGTGCCGTTCTTGCCAAAGGTCGCCGTATGCAGGGCCTGCAATTCTTCCAATGAATTTATGTTTTTTATTTGTTCAATCATTTTAGTGGTCAGTGGTTAGTTGTTAGTGGTCAGTTCAAGTATGACAAATTCTAATAAAAAATACCACCGTAAAGTGGTATTTATGTGGACAGTGTTGTGGCCGTGGAAAGATAAAACTGACCACTGGCCACCAATCACTGACCACTACTTGATAAATCGTTTTGCTGTTTCAATCAACGCCGCGAAGTTTGCATCCCCGGCATAGGCCATTTCCGCCAAAACCTTGCGATCCAATTCTATGCCCGCCTTTTTCAAGCCGTTCATAAACTGGCTGTATGTCAGTCCCGCGGCGCGGACGGCCGCATTAATGCGGATAATCCACAGGCTGCGGAATTCGCGCTTTTTGACGCGACGGTCGCGATATGCGTACTGTCCGGCTTTTTCGGTTTTTTCACGCGCCGCGCGGTATGTGCTGCCGTGGCGGCCCAGATAGCCCTTTGCGCGTTCCAGGATTTTGGAATGTTTTCTATTTACGGTCGTGCCGCGTTTTACTCTTGCCATAATTAAAGTCCTTTATCTTTTGTCATTCCGGCGCAGGCCGGAACCTTTTATTTTATCTTATTTGGGAAGTCCGTACGGGGACAAGATTTTCGCCTGGCCGACCATATTGGAATTCAGATATTGAGCTTTGGAACCCTGGTTATTGGCCCGGGCGGACTTTTTACGCAACAGTTTTTTATGGCTGTTTCTTGCGACGCGGATTTTTCCGGTCGCGGTCAGACTTGCGCGTTTTTTCAAGTATGACTTGGTTTTCATCTTTGGCATTTTTGCTCCCTTTGGTCGCAGTGGTTAGTTGTCAGTGGTCAGTGGTTAAACCGGCCAAAACGCTTTTATGGCTGCCTTTGCCATTTCAAGCCCTGCTATTCTGGCAGAAATTTATCAAAAATCAAGTTGAAACTTCATATTATTTGTTCCATACTGGCCGCGATGGAAATTAAAAAATTATCTTCGCGAATTTATACCTTGGCCAAGGCCGGCGTCGCGGCGGCCATTCTGCCCGTTTTTTTGATTTACATTATGATTGACAAGCCAGATTACAAAGTTATGAACGCTGCCGCCCATATAGTCGTTCCCGCGGCCGGATTTGTCGCAGACGGCGCGACCTGGCCGATTCGCATCGTCGGCCGCGCCGCCGCCAATATCAGAGAGCTTTCGTCCCTGCGCGGCGAAAATGCGGAATTGCGCGCGCGACTGGATGCGGCCCAGGCCCGCAGTGCGGAGTGCGATATTCTGATCTCGGAAAATCAAAAGCTGGCGAAAGAGCTGGATATGGCGCGCGATGTTCCGCAAAAAACAATAGTGGCGCAGGTGATTCACGATAATACCGCGTTTCATCACAGCTCTTTCACAATATCCAAGGGAACGGAATCCGGCATAGCGCCCGGAATGGCGGTCGTATCTTTTCAGGGATTTCTGGTCGGCATAGTCTCGTCCGCGGGCCAAACTTTTGCAAAAGTCCGCAGCCTTTATGATGCGAAATCAAATATACCCGTTCGTATCGCTGGCAGTGAGATTTATGGATTCCTGTCCGGCAACGGCGCGGCCGCGCCGACGATCGGATTTTTCAATGATCCGGAATTTCAAAATACAAAAGGGCTGAAATTGGTGTCTTCCGGGATCCGCGGCACTTTGCCCGGCGGATTGCCTGTCGGCACGACCGGCAAAGGCAGCGATGTAGAGGTCGCGCCTTTTTCACAGTCAACCGAGGTTATGGTCCTGGTCTTTGATGATAAAACGAAATACAAATGATGGACAAAAGGGCATAAGGACAAAAGGTCATTGTCCTTATGTCCTTATGTCCTTATGTCCATTTTATGAAAAAGATACTATTAAACATTTTTCCATTTTTAATAACGCTGCTGATGTGGCGGCTGAGCGCGCCTTTTTGGAATCCGGCCGGGCTGCTTGCCGTCATACCGATCTTTTATTATTCGTTTATCCGGCCAGCGCCTTGGTTCGCGCCGTTCGCTGGACTGATGTGCTTTGCGATTGATTACCGCGCGGATACAATGCTGTTTTGGACCGCCGCATTCTGTTTGTTCTATGCGGCAAACGGATTTCAGACTTTTATAGATTTTACAAGGCAAAAGCTGGACGGGCTGTATGTTTTTATGATTTTCTTTGGCGCGGCTCTGCTGATTTTATCCGTTGCGGGGCTTCGCTTTGTCAGCTTTATTCATAACTTGTGGCTGTTTATGTGGGCATCTATTTTATACATCCCGTTCGCGGCGCTTGCAAAAAGGCTGGGCAATGATTGACAGGGAAATCGCGCGTACTTTTGACCGGCGCAGCGCTCTGTTTTTGGGCGCCGGCACGATTCTTACATCCGCGCTGGTGCTGCGAATGCTGCAAATGCAGATTTTTGGACACGGCGAATACAGGCGCAAAGCCGAAAACAATTCTTATCGGATCCAGGTAGACCTGCCTATGCGCGGCGCAATATTGGCCGCGGATAGTTCCGCGATTTCGCGCGACGCGCCGATTTATCGCATTTATATTATTCCAGAAGAAGCTGAAAATTTGGACGGCTTGATAGACATCGTCCGCGCGGAATTAAAACTTTCCGCAAAGCGCATTGAAAAAATTTATACGAAAATAAAAAAGCAGCGCGCTTTTCAACCGGTTCTTGTGTCAGAAAATTCAGACTGGGCGCGGCTTGCAAATTTGCAGGCCCAGAATCTGCCGGGACTGCATATTGAAAGCGGATACGCGCGAAACTATACTTTGGGGCCTGCGGGCGCGCAGGTATTCGGCTATGTCGGCGCGGTGGAAAGGCCAAAAGGCGATACTTTGGCCGAAAGATCTCCGTTCTTTACAACCGGAATTTCAGGCTTGGAAAAATCTTTCAACGGCGCGCTGTGCGGCGCGGCGGGACAAACTGCGCTGATCGCGAATGCGGTCGGGCGCATTACGGGCGAAGATTCGTCTATGAAGATATTGCCGGAAAACGGCGGAAATATAAAAACCAGCATCCGCACAAATGTTCAGAAAATTCTTTATGATGCGCTGGCCCTGAACAAGTCCGGCTGCGGGGTGGCTATGGATGCGCGCACCGGTGAAATTTTGGCGATGGTCAGCGCGCCAAGCTTTGACCCGTATCAATTCCGCGGCGACGGCGGCGACGAATATATCGCGCAGTTGCGAAACGATCCTGCAAAGCCCTTTATGAACAAGGCGATAGAGGGATTGTATCCGCCGGGATCAACATTCAAAATAGTCGTGGCGCTGGCGGCGCTGGAATCCGGCGCGATAAGTCCGATAGAAAAAATTCATTGCCCGGGACATTGGGAATATGGCGACCACCGGTATCATTGCTGGGAAAAGCACGGGCACGGCTGGGTTGATCTGGCGGGCGCGTTGCAGCATTCCTGTGATGTGTATTTTTATCAGGTGGCGCTGCGGATCGGAATAGACGCGATAAAGTCTATGGCTTTGCGCCTGGGGCTTTCGCATATCTTTATGGACGGGATTTTGCCGCGCGAAACAACAGGCGTCATTCCGGACAGGGACTGGAAGGAAAAGAACATAGGATCGCGCTGGATGCACGGCGACACTATTATTTCCGGAATCGGCCAGGGCTTTATATTGGCGAATTGCTTGCAGCTGTGCACGATGATGGCGCGGGCCTGCACCAATACCGGCGTTTCGCCGGTATTAGTGCAGGCAGCCCATAGCCGCCAGCCCATAGCCGCCAGTCTGGGATTGCAACCTGCGAATATAAAGTTTGTTCTGAATGGTTTGGAAAAAGTTTTGAAAGAAGGCGGAACGGCCAGCGGCAGTGCAATAAATGTAAATGGTAAAAAAATGGGCGGCAAAACCGGAACCAGCCAGGTACGCAATATTTCCGCGAAAGAGCGCGAATCCGGCGTGCTGACCAACGAACAGCTGAATTGGAGCCAGCGCAACCACGGCCTGTTTGTGGCTTATGCGCCGACGGACAATCCGAAATACGCGGTAGCGGTAATAACAGAGCACAGCGGCGGCAGCGGCCAGGCCGCGCGCACAGCAGCGGCAGTGATGCGGGAACTGTTGAAGAGTGGTTAGTGGTCAGGGGTTAGTGGTTAGCAATATGATTGCTTGATAATTATTTTCGTAATTAAATAAAATTAATTTTCATAAGCGACATACTGCTGACCACTAACCACTGACAACTGACCACTAAACGAGCGGAGCGAGTGAAATGGCGCGAATATCAAATGCGGCGTTTATGCCTATGTCTGAAAAACTGACGCGGTTTTCGTGGGTGCTTTTCGGCGCCATAATCCTGGTGTGCGCGCTTTCCGTAATTATGCTGTATTCCGCTGGCGGCGGCGCGTGGCGCCCGTACGCGCTGTCCCAGCTGGGCAAGATTGTCATCGGGCTTTCCGTATTTTTTATCGCGGCTTTCGCCAACATAAAATTCTGGGTGAAATCGGCGTACGGAATTTATGCCGCCGCGCTGCTGCTGGTGGTTCTGGTTACATTCGCGGGGCATACGGGTATGGGCGCGACGCGCTGGCTGAACCTGGGCTTTATGCATATCCAGCCGTCAGAGTTTATAAAAGTTGCGCTGGTGGTGTCCCTGGCGCGGTATTTTTCCTGGATGAATTCCATAGAGGTGTCGCAGCTGAAAAACTATGTGCTGCCGTCCGCTATGGTGCTGGTGCCGTTTGGCTTAATAGTAATTCAGCCGGATCTGGGGACGGCTATGTCTTTGGCATTGATTTCCGTCGGAATGTTTTATATCGCCGGCGCGCAGAAAAGGTGGTTTGCGATCGCGGCTGTTTTATTCGCGCTGGCCGCGCCGGTCGTCTGGTTTGCAGGATTGCACGATTATCAGCGGGACAGGATAATAACATTTGCAAATCCGGATTTTGACCCAAGCGGCGCGGGCTATCAGATTAATCAGGCGAAAATAGCATTCGGCAGCGGCGGGATAGTGGGCAAGGGTTATCTGTCAGGAACACAATCCCAACAGGCGTTTCTGCCGGAAAAGCAAACGGATTTTATCTTTACTATGCTGGGCGAAGAATTGGGCTTTGCGGGCGCGTTTCCGCTGATTTTGATTTATTCTGCGATAATCGGAATGCTGTTTTGGGCGGCAAAATCGTGCAAGAACAGATTCGGGCAATTGGTGTGCTTTGGATTTGCATTGAATTTTTTTGTTTATTATTTTATAAATATCGCTATGGTATTGGGGCTGCTGCCGACGGTCGGGGTGCCGCTGCCGCTGATGAGTTTCGGCGGAAGCTCTCTTTTATCCCTGATGTTTGGGTTCGGGCTTTGCGAAAACGCGCACATAAACAAAGACCAGCAGCTGAGCGCAAAAGGATTTTGATATGAACTTGCTTATCGTTGAATCTCCGTCCAAGGCAAAGACTATTGAAAAATATCTTGGAAAAGGCTGGCGCGTCATCGCGTCCGTCGGGCATATCCGCGATCTGATTCCCGAAAACGGAAGCGTGGATACTGATAAAGACTTCGCTATGAAATGGCAGATTATGCCGGGCAAGGAAAAAGTAATAAAGCAAATTCTGGGAGAGGTTAAAAAAGCCGACGCTGTATATCTGGCAAGCGATCCGGACCGCGAAGGGGAAGCCATTGCCTGGCACATATTGGAAATTCTGAACGAAGAGAAAGCGCTGGCCGGCAAAAAGCTTTACCGCGTCGTTTACCACGAGATTACAAAAAAAGCAGTAGAGGCCGCCCTGGCCGCCCCGCGCGAGATTGATCAGAATCTGGTTGACGCATACTTGGTGCGGCGCGCGCTGGATTTTCTGATCGGATTCGGTGTATCGCCGCTGCTGTGGCGGCGCAACCTGGGCAAATCTGCCGGGCGCGTGCAATCCGTCGCGGTGCGGCTGGTGGTGGACCGCGAGCGAGAAATAGAAGCCTTTAACCCGCAAGAGTATTGGAGTCTGGATGCAATAGGGCAAAAGGCAAAAGGCAAAGGGCAAGAATTCTCGGCCAGACTGACCAAGTTTGATAATAATAAAATTGAAAAATTTACAATCGCAAACAAGGCGCAAATGGACGAGATTTTGTCTGCCCTCTGCCCTTTGCCCTCTGACTTGCCTATTCCGGCAAGCGTTGTTTCTGTTGAAAAGAAAAAGACCCAGCGCAAGCCGGCCGCGCCTTTCACCACCAGCACTTTGCAACAGGAAGCGGCGCGAAAACTCTATTTCTCTTCCAAGCGCACGATGAGCGCGGCCCAGAAATTATACGAGCAGGGCCTTATAACCTATATGCGAACCGACGCGACCAACCTGTCCGCGGACGCGGTTGCTGAAATACGCGAGTTTCTGGCGCGCGAATACGGCGCAGACTTTGTTCCAAAGACACCGAATGTTTACGCCACGAAATCAAAGAACGCCCAGGAAGCGCACGAAGCAATTCGGCCAACGCATTTTGAAGGCAAAAGGCAAAAGGCAGAAGGCATAGACGGGGACGAATTCAAACTGTATGAACTTATTTGGAATCGCACCCTGGCCTGTCAGATGACCAATGCAGAATTTGATTCCGTCGCCGTTGATATTGAAACAGAAAATAAAAAAGCTATATTCCACGCGGTCGGCACAACCCAAACTTTCGCGGGATTTCTGAAAGTCTATCAGGAAGGGAAAGACGAATCGGATGACGACGATGCGGACACAAAATTGCCGCCGCTGGCCGTCGGCGACGCTATATCCATAACGAAACTGCTTCCGGAACAACATTTCACAATGCCGCCGCCGCGCTATACCGAGGCATCGCTTGTAAAAAAACTGGAAGAACTTGGCATTGGCCGCCCGTCCACATACGCTACGATTATGAGCACTATTGTTGATCGCCAATATGTAGAACAGGACAAATCGCGCAGGTTTATCCCGACCCCCGGCGGCTGGGTCATAGCGGCATACTTGTCGCATTATTTCAAAGACTTGATTGATGTCAATTTCACGGCAAAGACAGAAGATACCTTGGACGCGGTGTCAAACGGCGAAGAAAAGAAAAACGCAGCTCTGCGCGCTTTCTGGACGCCCACGGAAAAATTGATAGATGCCGCCGCGGATGTCAAGACAACCGAAATTATTAACGAACTGAATGCCAATTTGCACGATCATATTCACAAGGTTGTCGGGGATAAATGTCCGGAATGCGGCGGCGAAATATTATTAAAGCTGGGCAAATACGGGGCGTTTGTTTCCTGCAAAAATTATCCGGACTGCAAGTTTATTCAAAACTTAAAGGACGAAGGACAAAGGACAAAGGACGAAGGGGGCGCGGCCCAATCTTCGGCCCTTGACTTTGGGGACGGAATAAGTTTCAAAATCGGGCGATTCGGGCCGTACATAACCGACGGGACAAAGAATGTATCAGCACGGAAATACACGGCGGAAACTATGACTTTGGAAATCGCGAAAGAGCTGCTGGCCGGCGCCGGCGCCAAGACAGAGGCTATAAAGCTGGGCGTAAATCCGGCGACGGGCAAGGAAATACTTTATTACGCCAGCGGACGGTACGGCGCGTATATTTCATCAAACAAGGTGAATGTGTCTGTGAAAGAGCAGCCCGACTTGGAAACGGCGGCGGAATTGATAAACAACAAAAAGCCCGCTGCAAAAAAAACTTTTGGAAAGAAAAAATAATTGGCGAATTTTAACAATTCTTTCACGGACGAACTGCGCGCGCGATTGTCAATCGTTGATATTATCGGGCGCGTCGTGCCGCTGACCAAGAAAGGGCAAAACTATTGGGGATGCTGCCCGTTTCACGGCGAAAAAACTCCGTCCTTTTCCGTCCGCGAAGACTGGGGAAAATATCACTGCTTTGGATGCGGCGAATCGGGCGATATAATTTCTTTCACTATGAAGCACAGCAATATGGACTTCAAATCCGCAATCGCGGAACTGGCCCAGGCCGCCGGATTAAAGCTGCCGGATTACAAGCCAAAGGCGCCAGAGCAAATAGCGCGCGAAAAATCTTATCTGGAAATAACCGACGCGGCCGCAAAAATATATCAGCAAAAGCTTTACGAAGAATCAGGCGCGGCGGCGCTTTCCTATATCCGCGGCCGCGGGTTTGACGATGCAAAGATAAAAAAATACGGCATCGGATACGCGCCGAAAAACAATATCGTTTCCGCAAAATTTGCAAATGAAAAAATTGACAACCTGATCGCAACCGGCCTTGTCCGCCGCGGAGACTACGGCGCGTACGATTTCTTTCGCGACAAATTAATGTTTCCCATAACAAACGCAAAAGGGGAAATCATCGCTTTTTCAGGGCGATCTCTGGACAGAAGCGAGCCGAAATATATAAACACAGCTGACACCGAATTGTTTCACAAGCGCGGAACCATATTCGGGCTGTCGTTCGCGCGCGATGCGATCCACAGGGCGAACCGCTCTATCGTTGTAGAGGGCCAGATTGACGCGATTCAAATGCAAACCAACGGCTTTCCGGAAACGGTGGCGCCGCTGGGCACCGCGCTGACCGAAGAGCATATTGCGATTTTATGCAAGCACAACCGCAACATAACATTCTGCTTTGACGGGGACAAGGCGGGACAGAAAGCGTCCGCGCGCGCGCTGTCCCTTTGTATGCCTGTCTTGCGCGCCGATTCGGATATTCGTTTTGCATTCTGCCCGAACGGTCAGGACGCAGACGACATATTGAAAAAATCCCCCGCGGATATGAAAAAGATTATCTATTCTGCAATGGAATTGGCGGATTTCTTGTGGAAAATCGCCAATACGGATTTTAATACAAAGACAGAGCTGGGGCAGACCGGCGCTCATAAATTCTTAATGTCTGAAATTGACAAGATAACGGATGAAGCCCGGAAATCCGCTATGCGCCAGAATATTAAAGATCGCGAATGGAACGAATGGCACAAAAATTTCAAGAAAAACGCGGCGGAAAATATCGCAGTGCCGGCGGCAAGTGATATTGAAAAAAACACATTGTCGGCGATCGCGGAAAAGTATCCGGCATTGATAGAAAAGCATTCGGAATTTTTATTCAAAATCGGCGCGGACCTGGGCGGCGGCGGCGTACAGGATATCGCTTTTCAATTATCGGAAAGCGATTCTGAAAAATTCATAGTCGCGTTGAAGTTGAAAAATCATATAAAAAATTTGCAAACAGAGCGCGTGGAATTGTTAAAGCAAATGACTGCGGAATCGTTTGCCCGCATAAAAATTATTGATTCGGAAATCGCGGACGCGAACGAGAAAATGAACCGACTGAGCGAAGCATAAAAGGAGCAGGAATCAGGAGCAGGGACTAGGAATTATAATTGTGTGAAAAGAATTATCACAAATTCGGTATACTAGTCCCCGCCCCTAATCCCTGCTCCTAATTATTAAACAAAAAATGACATATATCGCCGGGCTGCATAACATAGTCTTTCCCGACCAGGCGCATTTTTCCCGCTTCCTTTGCCGCGACTTCGCCGCCACAGGACAGAAAATCTTCCGCTTTTATTATTTCCGCGCGGATAAAGCCTTTTTCAAAATCAGTGTGTATTTTCCCGGCCGCCTGCGGCGCGGTAAATCCGGCCCGTATAGTCCAGGCGTGCGCTTCCTTGGGCCCTATTGTATAAAAAGTCTGCAAGCCCAAGGTTTTATATCCAGTGCGGATTATCTGGGACAAGCCGGATTCCGAAAGCCCCAAATCCGCAAGAAACATATGTTTTTCCTCTTCGGTTTCAAGCTGCGCTATTTCCGATTCTATTTTTGATGAAATTACCAAGACCGCGGATTCCGCCGCATAGCGCGTTTTCACAAGATTTGAAAATTCATTTCCATCCTTTGCTGCGACTTCATCAACATTGCAGACATATATTGTCGGCTTTGCCGACAAAAGCCCAAAGCCGTCAGCCGCCAGTCCGCAGTTTCGCGCCGGAATTCCATTTTGCAGGCCGGCTTTTATTTCATTCGCCGCGACCAATAATTTTATCGCTTCCTTGTCCTGGCCGTGGGCTTTCTTTTCCAGATTCTTTATTTGCTTTTCCAAAGATTCCAAGTCCGCCAGCATTAATTCCGTTTCAATTGTCGCAATATCTTCCAGCGGATCTATTTTTCCATTCACGTGGACTATGTCGTCGTTTTGAAAACAGCGCACCACCTGAATAATGGCGTCCGTCGCCTGGATATGCCCCAGGAACTTATTTCCCAAACCCTCACCGGCGCTGGCGCCCTTTACCAGGCCCGCAATATCAACAATTTCCAACTGAGTCGGGATTATTTTTTGCGATTTTGCCGCAACCGCCAATTTTTCCAAAATAGCATCCGGAACAATGACCTTGCCCAGATTTGGCTCTATGGTGCAAAAGGGATAATTTGCAGCGTCCGCCGCCGCGGTTGCCGTCAGCGCATTAAACAAAGTTGACTTGCCCACATTAGGCAATCCGACAATTCCGCAATTGAAACCCATAGCTCACTCCGTTCGCTAGCCACCAGCCATCAGCCCATAGTCGCCAGCCCATAGTTAATTAAGTTATTGTAAATATATATTTAATAAATTACAATAAAAATGACTAACTTACTATGGGCTGACGGTTATAAGCTGATAGCTATGGGCTATGGGCTGTGGGCTGGCGGCTATGGGCTGGCGGCTATGGGCTATCTTTGGGACGAATTTAACATAAAAACATTCCCCGCGCAAACTATTGTTTTCCGGGATGGCGTTTATCAGCCAGACTTGTCAACATTGCCGAACAATCTGAACTTTGATAAAAAACACGATTTGCCGGTTCATATCATATTTATTGGCGAAATAGCCGGTAAAAACGATATATTTATTGAAATTTCGGCCGAAAATATGCAAGTCTTTTTCAGCGCAAAAATTACAAACAAAAAGCCGGCCTTTTTGAACATTTTTATCAAAAACACCGGTAAAAATTCTGAATTTTCCGGAAAAATATTGGCGCATAACCATTCAAGGCTGGAAATTAACGAAAAAGCCGGTCATTTTGCCAAAAACACCGGTATTTTTATGCATACCAGGTTAATCGCCGGCCCTGATTCAGACTCGCGATTATCCGCTATTGCCGAAATTGCCAAAAATTGTGAAAATTGCAAATCCGACATCGGGTTTTCCGCTTTGGCCGCGCAAAACGCAAAAATTATTTTCCAACCGGCGCAACAAATCGCATCCGCGCCAGATGACGCGACGCACAGCGCGGGGGTATGGCGTGCGACGGACGCCCAGATTGAATATTTGCGCGGCGGGGGCCTTTGCGAAACAGAGATAAAAGAAATTTTGCAAGAATCCTTTACAAATGACTTTCTTTGATTTATAATGCCCCGGCAAAAAGGATTTTACTATGAAGTTTTTAAGTTCTCTGAAAGGCTGGAAAAAACGCGGCAATATAAAACAGATTCGCCGCGGCAAGCAGATTATTCTGATTGATCCGGATAAACCGAAATTCAAAGCAAAGCAAGGCTTTAAGAAAAAATAAGCCGCGGCCGCGCTTTATTTTATTTTATCCCGCAATTATTTTGCGGGATTTTTTATTTGCAAAGTGCGCAAATTGTGTAGTTATTAGATTATACTTATTGTGAAACACAAAGTTTAATTTTCGGACATATTTATAAAAATATTGGCTTTTTGATGTTAATTTTGTATAATATTCGCAATATGGAATATTAAAATGGTATTGCAAAATAAACTCAATCTTAAAAGTCAGATCGCGTTAAACAAGGAGGAAGAACGCATCAGTAAACAACGCGCCAGAGAGTTTTATGATTCCGGCAAGATTGATAAAATAAAAGTTGGGACATTCGCAGGTTTGGCCCAGATTCATAAATTTTTATTCGGCGATATTTATGATTTTGCTGGAAAAATACGCGATGTGAATATCGCCAAGGGCAATTTCCGTTTCGCGCCGCTAATGTATTTGCCCCAATCGTTGGCGCATATTGATAAAATGCCGCAAAAAACATACGACCAAATTATTGAGAAATATGTTGAAATGAATATTGCGCATCCGTTTCGTGAAGGCAACGGCCGCGCGACGCGAATCTGGCTGGATTTGATTCTGAAAAAAGAATTAAAAAAAGTAATAGATTGGAACAAAGTTGATAAAGAAGAATATTTGTCCGCTATGCAGCGTTCGCCGGTAAAAGATTTGGAAATCAAAGTATTGCTGAAATCTGCCTTGACTGGAAAAATCGCGGACCGGGAAGTTTTTATGAAAGGAATTGATGTCAGTTATTATTACGAAGGATATGACGAATTCAAAACTGATTATGTATAATATTTAACATAATTCTTCGCCAGAAAAAATCAAACAATTTTATATATAATTATTTTTGTTTTTATGCCTGTTGGTTTTGTTGAAAACTTTTATAATTTTTTTATCAACAAGTTTTCAACAAATAATATCATCAAATCCACCAGTTGAAATCAAACTGTTGAAACAAAAGCAAAATAATAAACAGGTTGAAAAAGCCGACCTTTTTACAGTTTTTAACAAAAATTAAATTTTTAATTTTGTGCTTGTTGAAAACATTGAATTTTTGTTAAAATAAGGGCAGGAGAGAAGTGCTGGTTTTATGATGGTTTTTTATTGACCATTAACCCCTGACCACTGACCACTGATTTGAAGCAGCAGGTATTGAAAGCTTTGGCAAATCCGCCGCGCATATTTTATGTGCCTTATTCTTTGGCTGTTTTCAATTTCGCCGCCCAATTTATGATTTATATCGGCGTTTTCACAGGCGGGCTGATCATAACCGGCGGAAACATCAGCATTGATCCTTTGATTTTTCTGATATCGGTCTGCGGCGTTCATCTTGTTCTGGTCGGATATTCAAAGTCAGAGCCTCAGCTGGCAAATATAATCTCTGCAAAACTTAATCTGTGGAAACTGCGCGCGCCAAAACAATTAAGGGCCTGAGATAAACAAATATGTACGATTTTTATGATTTTTTTGCAGGCACGGAATTTCCGATAACTATGGTCATACTGGCTATGGCCGCTGTTTTCGTATTCATTGTTCTGATGATGTATGTGCCGACGATAGCGCGCTGGATTTTTCCGCAATTCGGATATAAAAAATATTCCGAATATCTGCCTTTTGCCGCGATTATGGGCGGCGACGCGATAAAATTGACCGACGGAACGCTGGTCCGCGCATATAGGATTTCCGGCGTTCAGACAAGTATGCAGGACGAAAGGACGCGCGCCCAGTTTTTGGATTTGCGCAGCAGTTTGCTGAATCAAATACGCGATCCGCACGCGACTTTGCGTTTTTTTACTATCCGCGACAGTGATTCGTATCGCGCCGAATACGAATTTGATCAGCCCACATTGCAAAAAATTTATGACAAGTGGGACAGCCAAGGTATGAAGATTTTTAACAATAATTACTATCTGATGCTGTCCGTATCCGGCAATAACGCTGCTGATAAGTTGCAGCAGTATGGCAATTATTGCGAGTCTATTCTGGCGGCGTACAGCCCGAAAGTATTAAGTCATAATTCGCCGGAAAATATGGCGAAATTATTCGGGCGGATTTTGTCGCCGATTACAAAGCCCGCGCCCGCAAAGTGCGACGGGCAAATGGCGGCCGTCGCGACCGTTGACGATGTGGAGTTTCTGGACGGTGGACTGGTAAAATATTCCAGTGGAAATAAAACCAAAGTCGCCGCGCTTTTATCTTTCAAAGTATCGCCGGACTTTATGGAAGAAGAATTTTTTGACGAAGTTTCAACCATTCAGTGCGAGATGATTTCCTTGAACGCTATGCGTGTTCTGGGCGCGGCCGCAGTTGAAACCGTAGTGCGCCAGCAGCGCGCCACCATAAACGAAAATAATGAAGACATTATGGACGAGCAGATTTCTGCGGCCCAGAACGCTATGGACGAGAATGTATCCGGCACCCAGGTTCTGGTCAATTATTATCCTTTGTTCGCATTGTTTGCGGACAGCGAGAATGAGCTGAACGACAATATCGCAAGCTTCAAAAAAATCGCGGCGTCTTTTGGAATATCGCCGGTTGTAGAAAACTTTGCGGCAAAAGTTTCTTGGTTTTCGCAAATTCCGGGCTTTGATGTTTTTCCGCGCAGCTTCAAAATGCTGTCCAAGACGGCGGCGATCAGCATTCCTATGTCGTCGCTGCCGCGCGGGGTGCCTGATTCCGATTGGGGTCCGGGCCCGCTGGTCGTATTTCCTACGGCCCAGGGAACGCCGTATCAGTTTCAGTTTCATATATCCAGCGCACCCGGCGCCGTCGGGCATACTTTGACCATAGGGCCGACCGGCGGTGGAAAAACTACATTGTTCTCGTTCCTGATTTCGCAAAGCCTGCGGCATCCGAAGTTAAAAGCGTTTTTCTTTGACCGCAATCGCGGCGCGGAAATATTCACCCTTGCGACCGGCGGAAAATATCTGACCTTGTCCGGAAAAAGCAAAGGCGACGACGATATGGCGGCGGATTTTTTAACGCGCTTGAATCCGCTGCGTATGGAAGATACCGCGGATAACAGAATGTTTTTGCGACGCTGGCTGGCTATGATTTCGGGACAAGCAGACGCAAGGTCTTTGGATGAAATCGCCCGCGCGGTAAGCGTGAATTTTGACTATGTGGACGATAAAAACAGGCAGTTGAAAAATTTATACGAAAGCTGTTTTTCCAGCGACGGCGCTATGCGCGGCGCTTTGAAGAAATGGATAGATCCGCTGCAATACGGGACGATATTTAACGAAAGCCGCGATACGCTGGACTTGTATTCGCGCCTGACCACTTTTGATTTTACAGATATTTTGGCGGACGATGCTTTGGCGCCGGCGGTTATTTCTTATATTATACACAGGATAAACAGCCTGACGATTTCTGGCGGAAACCCAAGTTTGATTATGATAGACGAAACCGCTCCTATGCTGGAAAATAAAATGTTCCGCGATAATTTTATTGCAGGTTTGCAAGAGGGGCGCAAAAACAGACAAGCGTATATGGCGGCGTTTCAACGCGCGAATGTGCTGGATAAACTTGGGATCGGCGATGTAGTGCGCGGCCAGGCCCAGACGGTATTGTTCTTTCGTAATCCGGCCGCGGATTACGCGGATTACGAGCATTGGAAGCTGAATCCCCTGGAAATGGCGTTTATCCAGGGCAAGGCATATCCTAACTTAAAGCGCGCGGTGTTATTGTCGCGTCCCGTCAGCGGCGAATCTGTGGTCTTGAATACAGAGCTTGGCGGGCTGGGGAATTTATTAAGATTGTTTGAATCCGGGCGCCCGTCGGTATTATTGGCCGAAGAATTATACAAGCAATTCGGCACAAGTTTTGTGGAAGAATACCTGCGCAAAAACGCATAGCGTTTTTGCAATGAACAATGAACAGTGAACAATGAACAATTTTTTTGTAAAAATATTTATAGCAATTCATTGTTCATTGTTCATTGTTCATTGTTCATTTGCGGATGATTGCCTTTCGTATAAAATCAATACGAATGTTAAAATAATTGTTCCTGAATTTTCCGTCCAAACTGTGCAGCCGGCGCAGCCTATGGACTTGCTTCACGGAAATGTTATTTCCACCCTTTCGGAAAACTATGAATTGGGCGCAGAGTCTGCGGAAGTGCCGGGGGGCTTTTGCGTTTATTTGAAGTCTGTTTCGGGCACAATCGGATATTCTGACTTTCTGGTTCAGATTGATTCGCGGCACCGGCCGGGCTCTTGCGGCTATGATATGACGCGCGCTCACGAGCAAGAGCATATAGACGCGCATTTGTCTGTAATAAAAGATTACCAGGATAAAATTGCGGCGGCGATAGGCGCGGCGGCGGATTCCGTTATGCCTGTGTTTGTCCGGACCGCGGCGGATCAGGACGCGGCGCTGGACGAATTGAACAAGAAAATACAAACGCACCCGGATGTGGTTTTGCTGAAACAAAAGATAGCGGCGGAAGAAGAGATTCGCAACAAACGCATAGACCAGAACGATCCGGGAAAAAGAATTTCAGAATGCACACGATAAAAAAGTGGTTAGTGGTCAGGGGTCAGTGGTTAGCAAACAAAGAAGATAAAAATATTTGTCCAATATATTGGACACTTCATTAACCACTAAACACTCACCACTGAGCACTTGGAAATAATGGTTAGTTGTGTCGCTTATGAAAACCAATTTTAATTAATTGTGAAAATAATTATCACGCAAACACACTGCTAACCCCTAACCGCTTTTACTTCCCCAAGCACAATTGTCCGAATACCGCATCAGCTATTTCAGAGGCTTCAATAACGCCCAGTATCTGGCCTATTTCATCGCTTGCGATTCTTATATGCTCTGCAAACAAATCCATATTCGCTGATTGTTTGCCGGCCATTTCCAATTCTTCCGCGGCTGCAATCAAATGCGCCCGCGCCCGCTGATTTACATTTATATCCGATTCGGCGCCGTCCAGCGCGTTATGTATTTTTTGTTTTATCAATTCCAGCAATTCCGGAATGCCAGCGCCGGTAAGGGCCGATACAGAAAGGACAAAAGGACAGATGGACAAATGGGCAGAAGTGTCGGATAAGTCAGATTTATTATAAACAATTATCTCGTTATTATTTGTATTGTCCTTTTGTCCTTTTGTCCTTTTGTCCATTACTTTTATCACTAAATCTGCGTTTTTAATTTCAGCGTTGGTTTTTTCTATGCCGATTTTTTCTATGACATCGTCCGTTTCGCGCAAGCCCGCGGTATCCGTCAGCCGGACCAAATACCCGTCAATATCCAATTCCGCGCTTATCGCGTCGCGCGTAGTGCCAGGAATATCTGAAACTATGGCCCGCGATTCCCCAACCAGCCGATTGAACAAAGACGATTTTCCGGCGTTTGTTTCCCCGGCCAAGACTATATTAAATCCGCTGCGGACCGCGCGCGCCGCCGCATACCTGGAAATGGCTCCGCTGATTTCTGTGTGCAGAGCGCTTGCGCGTGCCAATAATTTATCCTTTATATTTTCCGGCAATTCATCCTTTGGATAATCCAGAATCGCGGCGGCGTATGCTGCGATCTCTATCATCTGCGCGCGCCAGTTTTCATAAGCCGCGCTGTCTGATCCCGTCATAGATTTCAGCGCCGCGGCGCGCTGTTTGTCCGTGCGCGCGGATAATAATCCGGCCAGTCCGTCCGCCGCCACCAGATCCATTTTGTTATTTTGAAAAGCGCGGCGCGTGAACTCTCCCGGCTCTGCCAGGCGAAATCCCTGGCCGCGCAGGAATTCATAAACTTTTTCTATAACAGCATAGCTGCCGTGGGTATGCAGTTCGATCACATCTTCGCCGGTAAAGGAACTCGGCGCCTGGAAATAAATCGCAATGCATTGATCAATAGGTCCGCCCCCATTATCGCGCAGATTTATCAAATAAGCGCGTCGCGGAATTATGTCGCCGCTTTGAATTATCTTTGAAAAAAATTCGCGCAAGCCAGTCCCGCTGATGCGAATCACTGCAACGCCGGCTTTGCCGTGGCCCGAAGATAATGCGAATATAGTATCTGTCATTTATTTATTCGTTATTTCTTTCAATGCCAGCGGCACCAGTTTTTCAATTGAATATCCCGCGTATTCGCGAATCAGTTTCTGCACAGTTTCCAGCACATCGCCGCGCCGGTATCCCAAAGATTCCAGCGCCGACATCAGATCGTTATATAAAGATGATGAATTGTCAGAAGGGCTGGTGTCCATTTGTCCTTTTGTCCATTTGCCCATAATGACTTTCCCTTTTAATTCCAGACAGATTTTCTCGGCCACCTTTTTTCCAACCCCTGGCGCCGCGGTTAATGTTTTTGAATCATTCGTGGCCAATGCCGTCAGCAGAGCGTCTTCGTTAAATGCGCCCAGTATCGCCATTGCAACCTTTGGCCCCACGCCGGACACGCTGGTCAATTTATTGAATAAATCCTGCTGGGCCGCGCTTGCGAATCCGAACAGGCGAATGGAATCTTCGCGAACGATTGTTTCTATCCATAATGTAGCCTGCTGTTCGTGGCCGGTGGCCCGCAGATTTGCCGGCACGAAAACTTTATATCCGACGCCGCCGCACATAAGGATTATGTAATCTTCGCCTGTGTAATCAAGAAATCCTTGCAATTTGCCTATCATAGCTCGCTCCGCTCGCAGTGGTCAGTGGTTAGTAGTCAGTATAAAGTAAAATATAGTATAATCAAATAAATTGATTTTATATATTTTTTTACTATACTGGCCACTAGCAACTAACCACTGACCACTGCGAGCGACGAAGGAGCGAGTGATGTCCGGACATTCCAAATGGCATAATATTATGCACAAAAAAGGCGCGGCTGACGCGGCGCGCAGCGGCCTGTTTACAAAACTGGCGCGCGAAATCACTATGGCGGCAAAGCTGGGGGATTCAAATCCCGATAATAATCCGCGTTTGCGCCTGGCCATATTTATGGCGCGCAAGAATTCTATGCCGAACGATAATATAAAGCGCGCGATTGACAAAGCGTCCGGCAGCACCGCCGAAAACTATGACTCTGTCCGGTACGAAGGGTATGGTCCTGGCGCGGTGCCGATTATTGTAGAGGCTATGACCGATAATCCGCGCCGCACCGTTCCGGAAGTCCGCACAATATTCGCCAAAAACGGCGGCAATATGGGCGAAGAGGGCTCTGTCGTGTTTATGTTCACGCGCGCGGGCCTGATTTTCTATCCGCTTTCGTCGGCAAAAAGCGAAGATGAAATGACGGAAAAGATTATGGAGGCTGGCGCCGACGATCTGGAAACCACAGAAGATGGTTATATCGTGAAAACAAAGCCCGAAGACTTT